>NZ_BAAALD010000098.1:0-27813 GCF_039528095.1 Kitasatospora arboriphila | reverse complement strand
ACCGGGCAGCGCCCCCACCCGGGCCCCCGCCGTCACGCCCTCCCCCGCGCACCCGTCCAACCATGCGGCCGGCGGCCCGCCGCCCGCCGGACAGCGGACCGGCGGCACCGGGACGGGCCGCGGCCTGCCGGGGCCGCGGCCTGCCGGGGCCGCGGCCTGCCGGGCCCGGTACTCGGCTGCGCCCTGCCGGTAGCGGCGGTGTTCCTCGGCCGGGTCGGGGGCGGTGTGCGCGGCGGGCGGGGTGGCGCCGAAGAAGCGGGCGAGTGCGTCGTTGGCGTCGGCGGCGAGCGGCGCGGCGCGGTCCTTCATCGCGGTTTCGTAGCGGCGGACGGCCGCGTCCAAGGTCGGCTCCCCGGCGATCGCGCGGGCGAGTTCGGCGCCTTCGAGCAGGGCGAGGTTGACGCCGTACCCGCCGAAGGGCGCCATGACGTGGGCGGCGTCGCCGAGCAGGGTGACGCCGCTGCGGTGCTCCCAGGTGTGCGGGGCCGGCAGGACGTGGATGGGCCGGTGCCGGTAGCCGCCGTCGGCGTCGGTGAGGAAGGGCCGCAGCTGCGCGTCCCAGTCGGCGAACTCGGCGAGCAGGTGGCGGCGGACGGCATCGGCCTCGGCCGGGTCGGAGGGGTCGGCGATGCCCGCCGCCGTGTACCAGTCGGCCGGGGTGCGCATGGCGAGGTAGGCCCGGATGTGGCCGCCGCTGTTGCGCTGGGCGATGACCGCCCGGCCCTCGCCGTCCCGGACGAACAGGTGGCCGTCGCCGACCAGGCGGGCGATCCCGGGGTGGCGGGTGTCCGCGTCCGCGTACACGACGTCGAGGAAGGAGACGCCGCTGTAGTCGGGGGTGGCGGTCGAGACCAGCGGCCGGACCCGGGACCAGGTGCCGTCGGCGCCGATCACCAGGCCGGCCTCGGCGGTGCCGCCGCCGGCGAAGTGCAGCCGGTGGGTGCCGTCGGCGAGCGGTTCGACGGCGGTGAGGCGGTGTCCCCAGCGGATCGACGCGGGGTCGACGTGCGCGGCGATCATCCGGCGGAGCTGGCCGCGGTCGATCTCGGGGGCGGCCTCGTCGTCGGTGTCGGGCACGAAGCGGTCGAGGACGGTGCCGTGGTGGTCCATGCGGGTCTTGGCCTGGCCCTCGGGCCGGGCGAGGGCGCGGAAGGCGTCGGCGAGGCCGGCGTCCTCCAGGGCGATCTGGCCGGAGTCGGCGTGCAGGTCGAGGGTGCCGCCGAGGTCACGGGCGTCGACGGAGGCGTCGGCCTCGTACACGGTGACGGGCACGCCGTGCTGCTGGAGCACGCGGGCGCAGAGCAGTCCGCCCGGGCCTGCTCCGACGACGGCGACGGCGGGGACTGCGGGTACGGCGTTCATGGGCGCCTCCTGGGGGCACGACGGCGGGGCCGGTCGTACTGAACGACCGGTCATTAAGTTCCACGCTACTTAACGTCCGTTCAGTAAGCAAGGTAAGGTGGGAGCCGCCCGGAGTCAGCCGGGGAACCGAGGGACGGAGCACCAGGACATGAGCAGCCCCGCCGCGAGAGGCCGCCGCCCGGCGGCGGAGACCCGCGCCGAGATCCTCGGGGTCGCGCTGGACCTGTTCACGGAGAAGGGCTACGAGGCCACCTCGGTACGGGACATCTCCGAGGCCCTCGGCGTGACGAAGTCCGCGCTCTACTACCACTTCCGCAACAAGGAGGAGATCGTCGCCAGTCTGGTGGCCGAGCGGCGCGAGGAGGTGCGGGAGCTCGCCGCCTGGATCTCCGCGCAGCCGCGGACGCCCGGTCTGGTGCGGGAGGCCGCGCTGCGCTGGATCGCCGGCACCACGCCCGAGCGGCTGGCGATGATGCGCCTGGCGCAGGCCAACCAGCCGGTGATGCGCCGCCTGTCGGAGGACGCGGCCGACGTCCCGGGCGCCTTCGAGGAGGTCGTCGGGCTGCTGGTCGGCGAGCACGCCGACGAGCAGCAGCGGCTCGCCGTCCGGATGGCCTTCGACACGGTACGGGCGGCGCTGCTCGCCGCCCAGGGCACCGCGGCCACCGACCGGGACGTCCTCGAGGCCGCCCGGCGTGCCACCGTCGCCCTCACCCGGGCCGAGGAGGGCGACACCGCCGACCGGTGACCGGCGGCGACGGCGAGCGTCGGATCAGTCCCGGTCGAACCAGGACAGTGCGGCGATCCGCCAGCCGTCCGGCGTGCGGACGAACTGGATGACCTTGGTGCCGCCGCCCTCGAACGGCTCGCCGTCCAGGACACCGGACTTGCGGTACTCGCCGACCCGGGTCGCCAGGTCGTCGACGATCTCGGTGCGCTCGGACGTCTCCCACTCGGAGAACTCCACCAGCCTGCCGTCCGCCAGCAGCCGCTCCCGGGGCTCGACGAACCCGTCGACGGTGTAGGCGGCGAAGTCCGGGCCGGTCTTGACGATCACACCGTTCGGCAGCACCAGTCGGCGGATCCGCGCCACGTCCGCGGGCTTCCCGCCCCGGTTGTCGAACGCACCGAAGAACTCCGTCGTGATCGCGTCTATCTCGGCCTTGGACATGCCCGGACCCTAACAGCCGCCGGCCCCGCGGGACCGACGGCGGCAAGAACCCGGCCGACCGCCGGAACGACCGCGGCGGCGCCGGCGGCTGCGGCGGTCAGCCCCTCGCCCAGGCGGCGAGGACGGGCACGCAGCGCTCGGCGAAGTACTCGTAGTCCTCGGGCGTGTTGTAGACGTGCGTGGAGAGCCGGACGTACCCGGTGCCGCCGAAGCTGGTGAAGGCCGCCTCGACGCCGAGCTCGGCCGCGACCCGGTCGCGCAGCGCGTCGGCGGCGAGCCGGTCGGGTGCCAGACCGTCGGGGAGACGGACCAGCCGCAGGGCGCTGACCGGCATCCCGACGTCCACCGCCGCGCTCTCGCCCGTCAGCTCCGCGAAGGCCTCGCCGACGGTGTGCTCGGCGTAGTCGGCCAGTTCGCCCAGGTAGTCGCGGGCGGCCTTCCAGCTCCAGGTGCGCTCGACGAAGTCGAGGGCGGCGGGCGCCGCGAGGTAGCCGGTGGCGTCCACCGTGCCCTGGGTGTCGAACCGCTCGGGGAAGGGCTCGCGGGCCGCCCAGGAGTCGATCAGCGGGAAGAGCCGGTGCCGCAGGTCGGAGCCGGCCACCAGCGCGGCGGCGCCGCGCGGCGCGCAGCCGAACTTGTGGAGGTTGCCCACCCACACGTCGAACTGCAGCCCGTCCAGCGGGTCCTCCGCGAGTCCGGGCACGTGCGCGCCGTCGACCAGCAGCGGGACGCCGCGCTCGCGGGCGGCGGCGCCGACGGCCCCGACGGGCATCCACCGGGCGGTCGCCGAGGTGATGTGGTCCAGCACGATCAGGCCCGTCCGGTCGGTGACCTCGGCGAGCACGGCCTCGGCCGCCTCCTCGGGTCCGGCGTCCAGCGGCACCCGGGCCGTCCGGACGGTGCCTCCCCAGCGGCGGGCCAGCCGCTCGGCGCCCATGGTGACCGCGCCGTAGCCGTGGTCGGTGACGACCACCTCGCCGCCGGGCCGGTGCGCCAGGCTGCCGTAGACGACGCTGGCCCCGGCGCTGGCGTTGGGCACCAGGGCGAGGTCGCCGGCCGGCACCCGGAGGAACTCCGCGACGGCGGTCCGCGCGGCGGCCACCCGGCCCGCCAGTCCGGGGAACCACACCACCGGCGCCCGGTCCATCTCCTCGCGCAGCCGCTGCTGCTCGCGCTGCGCGGCCAGCGGCACCGCCCCGAACGAGCCGTGGTTGAGGTGCCTCATCGCCGGGTCGAGGGTCCACGCCTCGGCGGCGGGGCGTCCGTCCGGCAGGAGCAGGGGGCTCGGTGCGGGGATCACGTCGTCGTTCCGTTCGGAGGTCCACGGCCGGGGGCGGTGCGCCGCGCGGCTCGCCGGTCATCCTCACACGGCACGGGTGCGCCGCCGCGCACCCGGCCCGGGGGCGGCGAGGTTCCTCCCGGAGTCGGTACCGTTCGGCGCTGCGGCCACGTACCATCGGGCTCACGTCCCGTCAGCCGGTCCCGCAGGAGGTGTGCAGTGCCCTTCGTCGCGCTGCTCCTCGGCGTGCTCCGGCTGTTCGCCGGTGAGCTGCCGCTCAGCCCCTCCGCGCTGACCGCGGTCGCCGCGACCGCGGCCGCCGTGCTGCTGGCCGGCGCCGTCGCGGGCGCCCTCGCGGCCGCCCGCCTGCTCGGTGCGCGGGCCCCGGCCGCCGTCCGCGACGGTGCGCTGCGCCGCCGGGCCCTCGGTACGGCCTTCCTCCCCCAGCGTGATCCGGATGCCCGCGGCCGACGCCGCCCCAGGGCACCGGGCGCGGCCCCGGCGGCCGCGTAGTCCCCTTCCGCACGGCCGCCTTCCGCCGACATCTCGTTCCGTCTGAGACCCGGAGGGCCCGCCCCGCATGTCCGTTTTCGCCGTACTCGATCCTGCCGTCCGCCTCGCCCACGACGCCGTCTCGGCGCTCGCCGCGGTGGTGCCGACGGCGCTCGCCGTCGTGCTGTTCACCGCCCTCGTCCGGCTGGCGCTGCACCCGCTCGCCCGGTCCGCCGCCCGCGGCGAGAAGGCCCGGATGCGGCTCGCGCCGAAGGTCGCCGAGCTGAACCGGCGGCACAAGGGCAAGCCGGAGAAGCTGCAGGCCGCACTGACCGAGCTGTACCGGGAGGAGAAGTCCTCGCCGTTCGCCGGTTTCCTGCCGATGCTGGTGCAGATCCCGTTCTTCTCGGTGATGTACCGGCTGTTCACCACCCCGAACGACCTGCTCGGTCACACCCTCGCCGGAGTGCCGCTCGGCCTGCACCTCGGCGAGGCCCGCACCGCCGGCCAGTACGCCGTCCTCGGCGCGCTGTACGCGGCGATCGGCGCGGTCTGCTGGGTCGGCTTCCGCCGGGCCCGGCGGGCCTGGGCGGCCTCCCCCGGGCCCGGCGGCGCCTCGGCCGCCGCGGCCGCATCGCCCACCGCGGCCGGGGCGCCCGCCGTGCCGGGCGCGCGCCTGCTGCCGTACCTGTCGTTCGGCACGGTGCTGTTCGCCGCGTTCGTGCCGCTCGCGGCCGGCCTGTACCTGCTGACCACCACCGCGTGGACCGCCGCCGAGCGGGCCTGGCTGCACCGGGGCAGCCCGGTGCCCGCCACCGCGGCCGCGCTCGCGGCCTGACACCGGCGCGGGACCGGGACCGCCGGCGCGCGAAGTCCCGGTCCGGCGCCGCGCCAACTGCCACGCTTCGTGGTCGCCCTCGGCACGGTGTTTGAATGGAGCCATGGTCGATCGCGCCGACCGTTCCCGGGGCACCTCCAAGCAGTCACGCAGAGCGAGGAGCCCGCGGAGCCTTGCCGGGCAGGTGTTCGCCGTACAGGTCGCGGTGGTGGTCCTGCTGGTGCTGGGCGCGATCCTGGCGCTGGTCCTGGAGTCCAGGAGCGCCAGCGACAGGGAGGCCCGCAACCGGTCGGTGGCCGTGGCGGAGGCGTTCGCGCACTCCCCCGGGCTGGTGGACACCCTGAAGTCGTCCTCGCCCACGACGACGCTGCAGCCGCTCACCGAGGCGGCCCGCAAGGACGCCGGGGTCGACTTCATCGTGGTCATGGACACCCACGGCATCCGGTACACCCACCCGCTGCCGGACCGGATCGGCAAACGCTTCGTCGGCACCATCGAACCCTCGCTGGCCGGCCAGATCTACACCGAGAGCGTGCACGGCCCGCTCGGCCACGAGGTGCAGGCCGTGGTGCCGGTCAAGAACGCGGACGGACAGGTGGTCGGCCTGGTCTCGGCCGGGCTGAAGGTCAAGAACGTCACCTCGGCGGGCAACAAGCAGCTGCCGATCATCCTGGGCACCGGCGCCGCCGCGCTGGCGCTGGCCACCACCGGCACCGCCCTGGCCGCCCGCCGGCTGAAGCGCCAGACCCGCGGGCTCGGCCCGGAAGAGATGACGCGGATGTACGAGCACCACGACGCGGTGCTGCACGCGGTGCGCGAGGGCGTGGTCATCGTCGGCCAGGACGGCCGGCTGGTGTTGGCGAACGACGAGGCGAAGACGCTGCTCGGCCTGCCCGCCGACGCGGAGGGCCGGCACGTCGGCGACCTGGAGAGCCTCGACCCGGAGACCTCCGAGCTGCTGCTGTCCGGCCGGGAGGCCGCCGACGAGGTGCACCTGGCCGGCGGGCGGCTGCTCGTGGTGAACCAGCGGCCGACCGACCGCCACAGCGGCGCCATGGGCTCGGTCGCGACGATCCGCGACTCCACCGAGCTGGCGGCGGTGACCGGCAAGGCCGAGGCGACCGGCAAGCGGCTGGCCCTGCTCTACGAGGCGGGCACCGGCATCGGGTCCACCCTCGACGTCGAGCACACCGCCGAGGAGCTGGCCCGGGTGGCCGTCCCGGCCCTCGCGGACTTCGTCACCGTCGACCTCGCCGATCCGGTGCTCCAGGGCAACGAGCCGGCCGGCGGCGGCATGGAGCTGCGCCGGGTAGCCGTCAGCGGCATCGAGGACGACCACCCCTTCTACCCGCGCGGCAAGCTGATCACCTTCGTCCCGTCGACGCCGATGGCCCAGGGCTTCGACAGCGGCCTGTCCCAGGTGGTGCCGGACCTGTCGACGGCGGACGGCTGGCAGGCGCAGGACCCGGAGTGGACCCGCCGGATCATCGACCACGGGGTGCACTCACTGATCACCACGCCGCTGACGGCGCGCGGCATCGTCCTCGGCGTCGCCAACTTCTGGCGGTCGAAGAAGCCGGAGCCCTTCGACGACGAGGACCTCTCCCTGGCCGAGGAGCTGGTCGCCCGGGCCGCGGTCAGCATCGACAACGCGCGCCGGTACACCCGGGAGCACGCGATGGCGGTGACCCTGCAGCGCAGCCTGCTGCCGCGGGCGCTGCCCGAGCAGAGCGCGCTGGAGGTCGCGCACCGCTACCTGCCGGCGCAGTCCGGGGTCAGCGGCGACTGGTTCGACGTGATCCCGCTGCCCGGCAGCCGGGTCGCGGTCGTGGTGGGCGACGTGGTCGGCCACGGCCTGCACGCGGCGGCGACCATGGGCCGGCTGCGCACCGCCGTCCACAACTTCGCCGCCCTGGACATCCCGCCGGACGAGCTGCTCGGCCACCTCGACGAGCTCGTCGACCGGATCGACCAGGAGGAGAGCGACGGCGCGACCGGGACGGGCGTCTCGGGGGCCACCTGCCTCTACGCGATCTACGACCCGGTCTCGCAGCTCTGCACCGTCAGCCGGGCCGGCCACCCGGCGCCCGCACTCGTCCGGCCGGACGGCAGCGTCGACTTCCCCGACCTCCCGGTCGGGCCGCCGCTGGGCACGGGGGGTGCGCCCTTCGAGACGGCGGAGCTGCACCTCGCCGAGGGCACCCAGATCGTCCTGTACACCGACGGGCTGATCGAGGACCGCGCGCGCGACTTCGACGTCGGCATGGAGCTGCTGCGCGACGCGCTCGCCGACCACCGGCAGGAACCAGAGGAGAACTGCCGGGCGGTGATCGAGGCGCTGCTGCCGGCCAGGCCGCAGGACGACGTGGCCCTGCTGATCGCCCGCACCCGGGTGATCGACCCGGCGAACATCGTCGAGCGGGAGATCCCGTTCGAGCCGGAGGCCGTCGCCGAGCTGCGTACCTGGGCCACCGCCGCACTGGAGAAGTGGGACCTGGGCGACCTCGTGTTCGCCACCGAGCTGATCCTCAGCGAGCTCGCCACCAATGCGATCCGCTACGGCACCGAACCGGCCCGGGTGCGGCTGCTGCGCGACCGTACCCTGATCTGCGAGGTGTCGGACGGCAGCAGCACCGCCCCGCACCTGCGGTACGCGGCCACCACGGACGAGGGCGGCCGGGGGCTGTTCCTGGTGGCCCAGCTGACCACGCACTGGGGCACCCGCTACTTCCCCCGCGGCAAGATCATCTGGGCCGAGCAGGCGCTCCCCACCTCGATCGACGTCCCGCCCGGCACCGACCGGGCCCCGTAGGCCCGCGCTTCCGGATCCTGTCGGATCGGCGCGGGCACCGCTCAGGCGGCGACCTTGGCGATGAAGGCGGCGGTGTTGACGGCGAGCCGCTCGATCCGCTCCTCCAGGGTCAGCGACTCCGGCATGCGCGCGCCGGGGCCGAGCTCGCGCCGGCCGCGGACGTACAGCGAACAGGCCAGGTCGCTGCAGATGTAGGCGCCGACCGAGTTGCCCTGGCGGCCGGCGAGGCCGGCCCGCGGCGCGACCATCAGCGAGACGCCGCCGGTGTGCGTGGTGATGCACAGCGAGCAGATGCTGCGGCGGGCGCCCCAGGACGCGCCGGACGGGCAGCGCAGCACGACACCGGTCGGCCGCCCGTCGACCTCCGCGACCAGGTGGGCGCGGTCGGGCGCCTGCGGGTCGCGCCAGCCGAGCAGGTCCAGCTCCTCCCAGGGCCGGTCGGCGAGGTCCCGGGGGACGTACATGCGCTTGGCCTCGCCCTTGGTGCAGTTCAGGAAGGCGGCACGGATCTCGGAATCGGTCAACGGCTTCATGATGCGCAGGCTAATTTGCCTAAGACTCTTAGGCAAATGCATAATCGGTTACGGGAGACGGGAGAGTGCATATGGTTCGCGTGGGGCTCACCACGGAGCGGCTGGTACGGGCGGGCGCGGAGCTCGCCGACGAGGTCGGGTTCGACGAGGTGACCGTGACGGCACTGGCCCGCCGGTTCGACGTCAAGGTCGCCAGCCTCTACGCGCACCTGAAGAACTCCCAGGACCTGCGCACCCGGATCGCCCTCCTCGCCCTGGAGGAGCTCGCCGACGAGGTCGCCGACGCCCTCGCCGGACGGGCCGGGCGGGACGCGCTCGCCGCCTTCGCCGCCGCCTACCGCGACTACGCCCGCCGCCACCCCGGCCGCTACGCCGCCGCACAGCTGCGGCTCGACCCGGAGACGGCCGCCGCCAGCGCCGGCGTCCGGCACGCCCAGATGACCCGGGCCATCCTGCGCGGCTACGACCTCGCGGAGCCGGACCAGACGCACGCCGTCCGGATGCTCGGCAGCGTCTTCCACGGCTACGTCAGCCTGGAGGCCGCCGGCGGCTTCAGCCACACCCCGGTCGACCCGCAGCAGTCCTGGGACTGGATCGTCGACTCGCTGGACGCCGTGCTGCGCAGCCGCGCGGCGCACTGACCGCACACCCCCGCACGGTGTGGGCAGGGTCACCCTTACGGCGGATCCGTTCGGCCGCCTACGATCCTGAACGCGACCGCCCGCCGGCGGCCCGCCCCGCCCGCCGGCACCCCCTCGTCCGGCACGGCGGTCCAGCCCGAGGAGAGGTGCGCCTTGACCGCCCCCGCCGTTTCGCCCGACAGCTACTACCAGCGCACGGGCGAGCACCGCTACAAGCCCACGGCCCACGCGGGGGGCGCCTGGAACACCGAGGAGCAGCACTTCAGCCCGCTCGCCGGCCTGGTCGTGCACGCCATCGACCGGTACCTCGACGGGCGCCCCGCGACCGGCCTGGCGCTCGCCCGGATCAGCTACGACATCCTCGGCCGGCTCGCCCTCGACGAGTGCGAGATCACCGTGGAGAGCATCCGGCCGGGCCGCACCGTCGAACTCCTCGAGGCCGTCGTCACCATCGGGGACCGCCCGGTCGTCCGGGCCCGCGCCTGGCTGCTCGCCGTCCTCGACACGGCCGCCGTCGCGGACGCCCCGGGCGATCGGCTCGCCCCGCCCGAGGAGTTCGGCCCCTGGGCGATGGACGGGCTCTGGGACGGCGGCTACATCGCCTCGATCGAGGTGCGCCGCCGGGAGGCCGCGGCCGGACGGGCCGCCGCCTGGATCAGCACCCGGCACGGGCTGGTCGCCGGCGAGCCGAGCAGCCCGCTCGCCTCCTTCGTCGCCCTGGTGGACACCGCCAACGGCATCGCCGTGCAGCAGCCGCCGACCGCCTGGATGTACCCCAACACGGACCTGACCGTCCACCTCCACCGCACCCCCGAGGGCCCCTGGACGGGACTGGACACCACCGTCAGCTTCGGCCCGACCGGCCACGGCCTCACCAGCACCGTCCTCCACGACACCACCGGCCCGGTCGGCCACGCCCAGCAGATCCTCACCGTCCGCCCGCTCGCCGAGGACTAGGACGGGTCTTCAAAGGCGTACGGATGCCGAACAGGGGCGCGTGGGGCCCCTGAATCGACCGCCCGAGCGCCCTTGGAAGACGGTTCCCAGGACCTGTCTCCAGGGGGCGCTCGGGTGGTCACGTCAGGCGCGGCGGGCCTTGCGGGCCTTGCGGGCCTTGCGGGCCAGGAAGGTGAACACGGCCACGGACGCCAGTGCGCCGCCGAGCTGGAGCAGGGCCATGGCCATCACCGAGACCGTTCCGGGCAGGACGGCGAACAGCGGCCAGGCGAACAGCTGCACCAGCGAGGCCGGCGCCGTCAGCACCTGCGCCACCGCGGCCGCCCCGGGAACGGACGGCCCCAGCGCGACCGCCACCGCGGCCACCGCCAGGTAGGCGCGTCCCCACCAGGAGTCGGGCACGGCACGGGGCAGGCGGCACACCGCGGCAGCACAGATCATGCGCGGCATCCTGGCAGGCCGGACCTCCCCCGGCCAAGCGCGGATGAATCGTGACGGTGTTCATCGGCCCGGATCCGGCGCCCCGCGCGGCGAAGGCCCGGGCCGAGGTCGCGGCCGACGCGGTCGCGTTCTTCCGCCGCCACCTCGGCTGAGCCTCCGGCCGCCGGAGCGGTCCGACGGTGGCCACGGAGGGCGGCGGCGGGGAGGATACGCATGTGAACGCATCCGAGTCCCGAACCCTGGTGGTGCTGCGGCACGCGAAGTCCGCCTGGCCGGAGGGGGTGCCGGACGCCCGGCGGCCGCTCGGGCCGCGGGGCCTGCGGGACGCACCGGTCGCCGGCCGGTGGCTGCATGACCGGGGGCTGGTGCCGGAGGCCGTGGTCTGCTCCCCCGCCCTGCGCACCCGGCAGACCTTGGAGCTGGCCGCCGCCGGGTGGGACGAGGCGCCGCCGACGGAGTTCGACGAGCGGATCTACGCCGCCGACGGGGGCGAGCTGGTGGAGGTCGTCCGCGGGCTGGACGCGACCGTGGGGACGGCGCTGCTGGTCGGCCACCAGCCCGGGGTGCAGGACCTGGTGGAGTTCCTGGCCGCCGGGACGGGCGGCGAGGCCATGGCTCGGCTCCGGACGAAGTTCCCCACCAGCGGCATCGCCGTACTCGCCCTGGCCGGACCGTGGCGGGACGCCGCGGGGCGCGGCGCCCGGCTGCTGGACTTCGCCGTCCCGCGCGGCTGACCGCGCGTCGCGTCGCGGCCCGGGTCAGCCGGGTGCCCGGAGCGCGGGGTCGAGCACCCCGGTCGGGTCCCAGCCGACGGTCTCGTCGGCGGCGGCGAGGAAGTCCCGCTCGACGGGCCGCAGCGGTCGCGTACCGTGCGGGGGTGCGCATCCTCGGGTTGGTCTTCGCGGGCACCTCGACCGGTCACCGTGCGGCGACGGCGCGGTTCCTGCGGGAGACGCCGGGCCTGGCCCCGGCCGCGGTCGACGGGGTGGAGGCGGAGCCGTTCCGGCTGCCGGACGCCTCGGCCTTCGCGGGGGCCTCGCCGGGCGGGACGGGCGACACCGACCGGTCGGTGGGCTTCCTGGTCGACGACCTGGCCGGGGCGCTCGCCGAGCTGCGGGCCGCGGGCGTGCCGGTCGGCGCGGTCTCGGAGAACGCGCTGGAGCGGTACGCGCACTTCCGGGCGCCGGACGGGCACCTGTACGAGCTCGTGGAGCGCCGGGCCGCGGGCCGACCGCCGATCAGCGCGGCCGCAGGGCCCCTCCCATCCTGGCCAGTGCCTCCCGCAGGACGGCCGGCGGGGTCGCGAAGTTCAGCCGGACGCAGCCCTCGCCGCCGGTGCCGAACACGTGGCCGGAGCTGAGGGCGACCCGGGCCTCGTCGAGGAACATCCGGGCCGGGCCGGCCAGGTCGCCGACCACGCCGGGACTTCCGGCGGGGGTGTCGTCGTGCAGGCCGAGGTGGGTGAGGTCCAGCCAGGCGAGGTAGGTGCCCTCGGGCCGGCGGTACCGCACGCCGGGGAGGTGGTCGGCGACGAGCTGCCCGAGCAGGGTGCGGTTGGCGTCGAGTCCGGTGAGCAGGTCGTCGAGCCAGTGCGTGCCGTCGCGGAACGCCGCGGTGTGGGCGATCGCCCCGAGGTGGCTCGGGCCGTGGCCGACCTCCTCGGGCATCCGGCGCAGGTCGTCGGCGGCCTCGGGGCCCGCCACGGCCAGGGCGCACTTGAGGCCGGCCAGGTTCCAGGCCTTGGAGGCGGAGGTCAGGGCGAAGGCGTTCTCGGCGCCGGGCACGCTCAGGTAGGGGGTGAAGTGGGCCCCGGGCAGCACCAGCGGTGCGTGGATCTCGTCGGAGACCACCCGGACGCCGTGGTCGCGGGCGAGTGCGGCGACCGTCTCCAGTTCGGCGCGGGTGTGCACGGTGCCGGTGGGGTTGTGCGGGTTGCTCATCAGGAAGGCGGCGCGCCGGCCGCCGCTGCGGGCCCGGTGGAAGGCCTCGTCCAGGGCGGCGGGGTCGAGGCGCAGGTCGGGGCCGAGCGGTGCCTCGACGATGCGGCGGCCGTCGTGGCCGACGAAGGCGTAGAACGGCGGGTAGACCGGCGGGCAGAGGACGACCGCGTCGCCGGGCAGGGTGACCAGGCGGAGCGTTTCGACGATGCCCAGCATGACGTCGGGGACGAGGGCGGTGTGCTCGATCCGCAGGCCGTCCCACTTCCAGCGTTCGGCGGCGAAGGCCGCGAGTGCCTCGGCGTAGCCGGTGCCGTACGGGTAGCCGGTGTCACCGAGGTCGACGGCGCGGTGCAGGGCCTCGGCGACGGCGGGGGCGAGCGGGACGTCCATCTCGGCGACCCAGAGCGGCAGCACGTCCTCGGGGTGGGCGCGCCACTTCATGCTGGTGCGCCGGCGGAGGTCGTCCAGGGAGAGCCGGACGAGCGGGTCCGTCCGCTCGCCGTCGGCGCGCTCGGCGGCTGTCTGCTCGGTGGGTCCGGTCACGCGGTGCTCTCCTGCCGAGGGGGTGGCGGCGGTCGTGGCTGCGGCCGGGTCGGCCGCCCGCTGTGATGCCTTCCCCGCGGCACGGCGGGAGAACCTGCGGTGCGGGCGGCGGTCAGTGCGTGGGCGGCCCGCCCGGAAGGGGGTGGTCGCCCCACTCCCAGAACAGGCCGTAGACGCCGGGTTCGGTGGCGGGCAGGACGGCGCAGGCCTGGCCGGTCGGCGAGATGCGCAGTTCCTCCGGTCCCTGCGGCGGGGCGTCGTGGCAGGGGCGCCAGGCGAGCCGGCAGCCGCCGGGGAGCATCCGGCCGTCGAAGCGGGCGCGGCACCAGGTGCTTGCCGGGGAAGCGGACCATCCGCTCGTACTGGGTGGCGGGCCCGGCCTGCGGGTAGGCGTAGCTGTACTCGACGACCGCGGACCGGCCGGGCTGGAACGGCAGGTCGAAGAGGAGTTCGGAGACGGCGAGGCCGTGCTCGGGGTCGTAGCGGCGGCGGTCGTGACGGTTGCGGGGAGTGCACCGGTGCGCGGGGCGGTGTTCCGGGCGGATGCGGGTGGCGAGGAGGTCCCACCGCCGCCGGTCCGGGGGCTGCGGTGGGCGGCGGTGGGACGTCCGGGGGCCGGCCCGCGGACCGGCCGGGGCGGGGTCAGCGCACGACGGCGGGCGCGAGTGCGGCGGCGGCGAGCAGGGCGGGACTGCCGGTGCCGTCGGCGGGGACGCGCCACAGGGCGGAGCCGTCGTCGCTGGCCAGGGCGTAGGCGAGGGTGTGGTCGTCGAGCCAGAGGGCCTGGTCGTCGATGCTGCGCTGCTCGGCGGTCGCGGTCTCGGCCATGGTCTTCAGGTCGAGGACGTGGAGCCGCCAGGGTTCGTCCTCGGACAGGCCGGGGACGCGTTTCTTGTAGGCGATCCGGGTGCCGTCGGGCGACAGGGACGGGCATTCGACGTTGCCGTGCAGGGTGGTGAGGGTGTGTTCGACGGCGTTGCCGGCGACCAGCCAGGTCTTCCCGCCGCTGGCGAGGGTGGCGTGGAAGTGCTCGTCGTCGGCGAAGGTGACGCCCCAGATGTTGGTGTCGGGGGCCTGGTGGGGCTTGCCGTCGACGGTGGCGGTGTAGGTCTCCAGGTTCTCCTGGAGGGTCCAGGTGCGGGTGTCGAGGATCGAGGTGCGGGTGGAGAAGTCGGTGCCCGCGTAGGAGTCGCCGCCGACGAAGACCGTCCAGGCCACCATGTGCCCGGAGGGCGAGACCCTCGTCCGGGTGGGGATGCCGGCCAGGTCGTAGTGACGCAGTTCGTGCAGGTCGCGGTCGAGGATCGCGACGCGGTAGGTGTCCTGCAGGACGCCGTGGACGGCCTGCAGGCAGCTGCCGGTGCCGGCGGCGGCGTGGAAGCGCAGGCAGTCGGGGGCGGAGACGGTGCGGGTGGCGCCGGGGTGGTCGAGCGGGACGGAGGCCAGTTCGTCGCGGTGCGGGCCCCAGATCATGCTGCGGAAGACCAGGCGCGGCCCGTCGGGCCGGGGGCCGAGGGTGACGGTGCCGGGTTCGCTCGGCGGGTCGTCCGCCGATGCCCGGCGGTCCTGCCGGGTGGTGTCGGCGGCGCGCAGCACCGTCCAGGTGCCGGCGAGGAGGAGCAGGACGGTGGCGGTGACCAGGACGGTCAGCCGGCGGGCGAGGGTCATCGGGCCTCCTCCGGGCCGGGGTGGTCGGGCTGCGGGCCGAGGAGCCGGACGGCGGCCGCAGCGGCGATCGCGAGCGCGCCGGTCATCACGGCGAGCGCGGTGGTGTCCCCCCACCGGCTCCACAGCGCGCCGACCGCGATCGAGCCGGCGAACCGTCCGGCGGCCTGCCCGGTGCCGACCAGGGCGAGGCCGGCGCCGCGGCACTCCTCGGGCACGGTGCCCGCGGCGGCGGCGGCGAGCATGCCGTCGGTGGCCGCGTAGAACAGGCCGTGCAGGGCGAGGACTGCGGCGGCGAGCGGCACGCCGGTGCCGGGACGCAGGAGCAGCAGGGCGTAGCCGCCGAGCAGGGCGGCGTGGCCGAAGACGAAGGTGCGGCGGCGGCCGGTCTTGTCGCCGAGGGCTCCCAGGGGGACGGCGAGCAGCAGGTAGACGGCGGCGGTGCCGAGCGGCAGCAGCGGGAACCAGCCGGCGGAGAGGCCGAGGCGGCGCTGCAGCAGCAGGTAGACGAAGGAGTCGCTGACGGTGGCGAGTCCGAGCAGGGTCGCGCAGAGGGCGATCCGGCGCAGTCCGGGCAGCCGGAGGGTCTCCAGCGGCCGCAACCGGGCGACGCGCCCCGGTTCGGCGCGGCGCAGCAGGCGGCCGGGGACGAGCAGCACCAGGACGAGCACGCCGAGCGCCGCGACGCAGGAGCTGACGGTGAAGACCGCGTGGTAGCCGCCGGGTGCGGCGCGCAGGATCAGGAAGGCGAGCAGCGGACCGGTGAGGGCGCCGGCGGTGTCCATGGCGCGGTGGAGGCCGAAGGCGCGGCCGCGCTGCTCGGGCGGGGTGGCGAGGGAGATCATGGCGTCCCGGGGGGCCGTCCGCAGGCCCTTGCCGACCCGGTCGACGGCGAGGACGAGTCCGATCAGCGGGGTGGTACGGGTGAGCAGCAGCATCGGCTTGCAGAGGGCGGAGAGCCCGTAGCCGGCGGCGGCGACGGCCTTGTGGCTGCCGCCGCGGTCGCCGAGGAGTTCGCCGAGCAGCCGGACGGCGGTGGAGGCGCCGTTGTAGACGCCGTCGAGCAGTCCGAAGCCGAGCGGCGAGACGCCGAGGACGGTGACCAGGTAGAGGGGCAGGACGGCGGTGACCATCTCGGAGGAGATGTCGGTGATGAGGCTGACCGTCCCGAGGGCGAGGACGGTGCCGGCGATCCGCGCGGGCCGGCCCAGCCGGGCGGCCGGGGCGGCGGCGGGGGTGGCGGGGCGGGTGCAACGGCTGTCCGCGAGGTACACGGTCAGTTCCAGACGCCGGTGATGTCGGAGGCGCTGGCGGCCTTGCCGGCGTGGCTGCCGACCTCGGCGAGGTCCTCCAGGGTGCGGAGCATGTCGTAGTGGTTGTACTTGGTGGTGGGTGCCGATCCGGCCTTGACGGGCTGTCCGTACAGGACGGTGGGGATCTGGTTGCCGCTGTGCTTGTCGTCCTCGTCGTAGGTGATGACGAGCAGGCTGTTGTGGGTCTTGGCCCAGGAGGCGTAGGCGTCGAGGTTCTTCTTGAGCCAGCCGTCTCCGGTGCCGATCGAGCAGTCGTGCATGTCGGAGCAGAGGTTCGGGACGACGAACGAGACCTTGGGCAGCTCGGTGAAGTCGGTGGGGAACTGCGCGAAGGTCTTGCCGGTGCTGGTGGGGACGTTCTTGAAGGCGAACCAGGGGTTGTGCTTCTGCGCGTACTTGCCCTCCTTGCAGGTGGTGGAGCCCTCCTTGGGCAGGGACTCGTTGTAGCTGGCCCAGGTCTGCTTGGCGGCGATCAGCTCGGAGGCGAGGTTGGGGGCGGGCATCGACCCGACCTGGTAGCAGCCGTCGCCGGTGATGCCCTGGGTGCTGCCGGAGAAGACCGCGAAGTAGTTCGGCTGGCTGGGGTGGGTGATGCCGTACGAGGCCTTCAGCACGGCGCCGCCCTTGGCGAGCTGGTTGATGTACGGGGCGTCCTTGCTGCCGATGATCTGGCTGTAGGCGTGGTTCTCCATCATCACGACGACGACGTGGTCTGGCTTCGGCACGGTCGCCGAGGCCGAGGCGCTGTTGACGCCGGCGACGGTGGCCGCGACCCCGGCCGTCAGCGCCGCGGGCACCGCCAGGAGGATCGCGGCCTTGGTGCGGGTGCGGCGGTGCCGGTTCGGGCGAGCGTTGGACATGTCTGTCTCCAGGGGTGTGTAGGGGGATCGTCCGGGATCTGCGGGGCGCCTCCCACCGCCTCGGACGCGGCTCGACGTTCCTGTCCGCGGCCGGGGTGCGTCAAGGTCGGTGCGGTCGGCGCGGTGCCACCTGTCGAGGTCGGCCCAATTCGGTGGACGGCGGTTCCCTTGCGGGCGGGGAGTTCCGGGGTGATCGCCGTTCCGCGAGCCGGTTCAAAACTGTGGATTCGTCAACCGGTCGTCCTGCGGCGGGCTTCCGCGGCGGGGCCGCGGGGGCGGGTCAGCGGGCCGGCTGGCTTCCGGTGTAGAGCAGGCGGTTGGGGGTGCCCTTGTCGGCGTTGCCGATCTTTCCGGTGGTCGCGGCGCCGAGGAGCGCGCTCTGCACCTGGGCGGGGGTGGCGTCCGGGTGCGCCGAGAGGTACAGCGTGGCGGCACCGGTGACGTGCGGCGCGGCCATGGAGGTGCCGGTGAGCGAATTGGTGGCGCTGTCGCCGGTGTTCCAGGCGGAGACGATGCCGGTGCCGGGCGCGAACAGGTCGGTGCACGAGCCCCAGTTGGAGTCCGAGCGGCGCATGTCGTCGGAGGTCGCGTTGTTGACGACGATGGCCTCCGCGATGTCGCCGGGCGAGTTCTTGCACGCGTCGGAGTTGCTGTTGCCGGAGGAGACCACCCAGGTGACGCCCGAGGCGATCGAGCGCTTGATCGCCGTGTCCTCGGTGGCGCTGACCCCGCCGTTGATGCTCATGTTGACGACGGCCGGCTTGACGGCGTTCTTGGTGATCCAGTCGGCGGCGGCGACGATCGCCGAGGTCGAGGCGCTGTCGTGGCAGTCGGTCACCCGGACGGCGACCAGTTTGACGCCCTTGGCCACGCCGTAGTCCTTGCCGCCGACCGTGCCGGCCACGTGGGTGCCGTGGCCCAGGCAGTCGGCGCCCTTGCGGCCGTCGCCGACCTCGTCGACGCCGATCGAGGCCCGGCCCTGGAACTGGCCGTGGGTGGTGCGCAGTCCGCTGTCGACGAGGTAGACGGTCACGTTGGAGGCGGTGCCGGCGTAGCTGTAGCCGTGGTCCAGTGGCAGGTTCCGCTGGTCGATCCGGTCCAGCCCCCAGGAGGGCGGGTTCTGCTGGGTGGACGAGCGGTGCTGCACGGCGTCCTGTTCCACGTAGGCGACGGCCGGGTCGGCGGCGACCCGCTGCGCCTGGTCCGGCGTCATCTCGGCGGCGTAGCCGTGCAGCACGGTGTCGAAGACGGTGCGGACGGTGCCGCCGTGCTCCCGGGCGATCCTGGCGGCGGCCGGGGCGACCGCGGCGGCCTGCTGCGCCGCGCCGCCGGTGTTCTCGAACACCACCAGGTAGCGGCCGGAGATCGGTTCGGCGGCCGCGGCGCGGACCTTGCCGGTGGGCGGCGGCGCCGCGTCGGCGGAGGTGACCGCCACCGTGGGGCCCGCCGTGGCGGCGATCGTCCTGCGGCGTATGCGGTGGGCGCGGTGCTTGGGCACGGGTGACTCCCGTTCGGTGGAGCGTTGCTGTCCCGGACCGTCCGGGGCAGGAACGGTCTACTGCCGGCGCGCCCGGAACGGTGGCACAGGGAGGCCAGTGACGCGGACGGGCGCCCGCCGCGCCATGACCCTCCGTCACTTCCGTCCCGTCCGTTCTGGTGCGCCGGCCGCGGGACGTGCCACCATGCAGCCCACCGGCGCGCACCCGGCGCCGCGATCCGCACGGAGAGGCCGGCCCATTGACCGACGAGGACCTGGGGACGCACCTGGCCCGACTGGGCCTGACCCGGCGCCAGGCCGAGGTCTACGCGGCGCTGCTGGCCGGCGGGCCCTGCCGTCGCGAGGAGTTGGCCGGACGGCTCGGCGCCGGCCGCGGGACGGAGGAGCTGGACCTCCGGCTGGCCGAGTTGCGAAGACTCGGCCTGATCACGGAGGCCGGTTCGGAGGGCGGCGAGCACGCCCCGGTGGAGCCGTCCCTGGCGCTCGACCACCTGGCGCACACGCGCACGGCCGAGCTGCACCGGGCGCACCAGGCCGCCGTGAACGCCTACCGCGGCTACCGGCGCACCGTCAGCCCGCAGGCGACGGAGGACCTGCTGGAGGTGGTGACCGGACCGGCGGTCGCGGAGCGGATCTGGCAGATCGAGGCGGCGGCGGAGAGCGAGGTGCTGCGCTTCGACTCGCCGCCATACCACACGGACGGGTCGGCCAACCCGGTGGAGGAGCGCAACCTGCAGCGGGGCGTGGTCTACCGGGTGGTGTACTCGCGCTCGGCGGTGGAGAACACCGCCTACTACGACGCCAACATCCGGCCGTGCATCGCCGCCGGGGAGCAGGCGCGGGTGCTGCCGACGGTGCCGGTGAAGCTGACGGTCTTCGACGGTCGGCTGGCGATCGTGTCGATGTCGTTCGTGGAGGCGGAGGTCAACGACTCACTGCTGCTGGTACACCCGTCCAGCCTGCTGTCCGCGCTCACCGGCCTGTTCGAGACCTCGTGGCGGACGGCGCTGCCGATGCACCGGGGCAGCGGTTCGCCGCCGGGGCTCGGCCCGGTGCAGCGCCGCATCCTGGAGCTGCTCGCCACCGGCGTCACGGACGACACCATCGCCGAGCTCCTCGGGGTGAGCCGCCGGACGCTCTCCCGGCACCTGGAGCAGATCGGGGCCAGGGCCGGTTCGCGCACCCGCTTCCAGCTGGCCCTGCACGCGGCGCGCAACGGCTGGCTCTGATCCGGCCTCCGGTCACGGGTCACCGCTGACGGTCACCGCCGGCGGTCACCGCTCACGAAGCGCTCGGCCCCGGCCCGGCCCGGCCCGGCCCCGGCTCAGTCCCGGCTCAGCAGTCGGGCGACGTCGAGCGGGTCCTCCCCCAGCTCGACCAGGCGCTCGCCGAGGCGCCGGAGCTGGGCGTCCTTCTCGTGCTCGGTGGCGGCGACGTTCGCCAGCGCGGTGCGGGCGCCGTGCTCGACGCCGCCCTCGAACACCCGCCGCACGAAGAGGTCGGCGGCCGGGCGGGCCAGGCCGGGGGCCAGGGCCAGCAGTTCGTCGGTGTACGGCTCGGTGGGATCGGACTCCATGGCTTCATCAAACCCGCCGCGGCCCGTCCGGGGCGGCGCGACACGGCGCCGCACCCGGATGGCCGTCCACCCGGATGGCCGTCGCACCGGCCCGTCAGTAAGGGGTCCGCGGGGTGTGACACCCTTGGCTGCCATGGGCGAGCAGGACGCGGGCGGGCCTACGGAGGCCGCGCCGCTGCTGGTGGTGGACGCGGCCAACGTGGTGGGCTCGGTGCCGGACGGCTGGTGGCGGGACCGGCGGGGTGCGGCCGAACGGCTGCGCGACGCCCTGGTGCCGCTGGCCGGTGCGGGGCTGGGTGACGACCGCGCGGGGCTGCCGCCGTGGGCACGGACGGGTCCGCTGGAGGTGGTCCTCGTCGTGGAGGGCGCGGCCCGCGGCGTTCCCGGGCTGCCCCGCGTCCGGGTGGTCGAGGCGCCCGGAAGCGGCGACGACCAGGTGGTCGCCGTGGTCGAGCAGGCCGTGTCCGGCGTGCCGCCGCGCCGCTGTCTGGTCGTCACGGCGGACCGTGGCCTGCGTGACCGGGTGACCGCCCTCGGTGCCGAGGTCACCGGGCCCCGCACGGTCCGTCCGACCTGACCGCGTCCGGTCCGCTCCGGCCACGGACGACTCCGCCCTCTCCCGGCCGGTGCCCGTCGGTCGCCGTGACCGGCCGCCGCCCGAGTGGCGGTTCGCCGTGGAAGCCGTATGGTCTCGACCGTGAATCCGATCGACCGCCGGGGCCTCCTGCGGGCCGTGGGTCTCGGCGCGGTGGGTGCGGCCGCCGCGGCCTGTGCCGGCCGGGGCAGGGCGGCCCCCGCCGCGGCACACTCCTCCGGACCAGCCTCGCCGCCCCCGTCGCCGTCGCCGAGCCCGAGCGCGACGGCGTCGAGCCCTGCCGCGATGCCGCCGCTGCCGGCCGGCCTGCCCTTCCAGGTGTCCGCCGGCCCGCGGGACGGCCACAAGGTGGCGCTGACCTTCCACGGCCAGGGCAGTGCCGACATCGCGGAGGCGCTGCTCGCCGAGGCCGCCTCCGCCGGGGCTCGGATGACCGTGCTGGCGGTCGGCACCTGGCTGGACGACCAGCCGCAGATCGCCCGGCGCATCCTGGACGCCGGCCACGAGCTGGGCAACCACACCCTGAGCCACGGCAACCTCGCCTCGATGGGCGCGGACGCGGCGTACGCCGAGATCGCCGGCTGCGCGGAGCGGCTGGAGCGCCTGACCGGTTCGAAGGGCCGCTGGCTGCGGCCCTCGCAGACGGAGTACTGCACGCCCACCGTCATGGAGCAGGCCCGCAGGGCCGGGTACGAGCACTGCCTCGGGTACGACGTGGACTCGCTCGACTACACCGACCCGGGGCCGACCGCCGTCCACCGGAACGTCATGGACCGGATCAGGCCCGGCTCGGTGGTGAGCCTGCACTTCGGCCACCGGGGCACGGTGCTCGCACTGCCCGCCATCCTGCAGGACCTCGACGCCCGCGGGCTCCGCGCGGTCACCGCCTCCGAGCTGTTCGCCTGACGGCCCGACGGCCCGACGGCCGACCTGGGCGGTCGGCCGTCGGAGCCGGGTCGGGCCGGTACGGTCGGGCCGGTTCAGCGGGGCGTGCGGCTCACGCCGGGAACGCGTCCGCGTCCGGCTTGAGGAGCTGCCCGGGCCGGGGCGCGGTCCGGTCGACCAGGTACGAGGTGACCAGGGTGGTCAGGGCGGCGCTGCGGCCGACCGCGCAGTGCTCGACCACGTCGACGGTCACCAGCACGGCGTTGCCCAGTTCCTGCTGCATGCGCTGGGCGAAGGCGTAGCGGGTGGCGGGGTCGAAGGTGTTGCCGATCACCATGACCGGGGTGGCCGTCCTGCGGTTCCACGGGCCGGTGTACCGCTCGGAGGTGAGGGCCGGGGCGGGCCAGGTCGCGCACGGCGGCGCGTCGAAGGCCTGGTACCGGCCGAAGGTCGGCGACTCCAGCTCCCAGGCGCGGGCCACCAGCGGGAACAGCTGCGGGGCCGGCGGGAAGGGCTTGTCCTGGCAGTTGACGGCGTAGTAGGAGTCGTCGGAGCTGTACGGGGTGTCCGCCGGGGCCTCCCGCAGGGCGGCCGGGGCGGGCGTCGCCAGCAGCTTCGCCTCCTCGGCGGAGGGCGCGGCGCCGAGCGTCTGCTGCGGGTTCACCACCTGGTGCAGTGCCTGGAGCGAGCGGGCCAGCGGTGCCTGGCGGGTCTGGGCGTAGAGGGCGTTGGCGACCTGGCTGGTGAAGGTGGACAGGGTCACGGTGGAGCCGTCCGGCAGGGTGACCGGCGCGGTGCGCAGGTGGTCGCGCAGGGCGTCGAACTTGGCCCGGGTGTCGGAGCCGGCGAAGGCGCAGCGCGGCGCGCCCGCCGCCTGGCAGCGCCTGAGGTACTCGCCGAGGGCGAGTTCGAAGCCGGTGGCGCGCTGCCGGTCGTACTCGAGGCCGTTGCGCAGGCGCAGTTGCGGGTCGACGTTGCCGTCGACGATCAGCGCACGCACCTTGTCGGGGTACATGTTGGCGTAGGTGGCGCCGATCAGGGTGCCGTAGGAGAAGCCGGCGTAGGTGAGTCCGGTGTCGCCAACGGCCTGCCGCATCCGGTCGAGGTCGCGGACGACGTTCATGGTGGACATGTGCTTGACCAGTTCGCCGGCGTTGCGGGCGCAGGCGTCGGTGTAGTCCTTGTCGGCGGCGAGGGTGCCGCTGATCTCGTCCCGGGTGACCGGTACGCCGACCGCGCGGTCGAAGACGGCGGCCGCCTCCTCGTCGGTGGTGAAGCACTTGAGGGGGTTGCTCCGGGCGACGCCGCGCGGGTCGAAGCCGATCAGGTCGAAGCTGTCCGTGACGCGGGGCTCGAACCTGGTGGTGGTGGCCCAGAGGTACCCGCTGCCGCCGGGGCCGCCGGGGTTGAGGAAGAGCGAGCCGATCCGCTTGGCCGGGTTCCCGGCGCGGCGGCGCATCATCGCGATGCCGATCTTCTCGCCGGACGGGTGCGCGTAGTCGAGGGGAACGGGGTAGACGGCGCAGTCGTAGATCTTCGGGTCGGGCTTGGACGGGTCGGGGTTGCACGGTGTCCAGGCGACCGGCTCCACCGTGGCCGGCGCCCGGTCCGGTGCGGCCGAGGCGGTGGCGGCCGTGCCGGTGACGAGGGCGAGCGCGCTGGTGAGCGCGACGGCCAGGGTTGACAGGCGTAACAAGGGACCTCCCGGTGTCGGCAAACCCGACCAGCGTGCCAGCCCGCCGCCGCCAGGGGAAGACGCGTACACGACATGCCCGGTGACGCACCGTCGGCCGGAGCCCGCCGGAGCCGTCCCCGCGTTCGGACGATGCCGCCGTCGGCGCGGAGCACCCCGCCGTTGACCCGGTGGCCCGGGGCTCGCCAGGAAGGCGACGACCTCGGCGATGTCCTGCGGGGTGCCGAGCCGCTGCAGCGGCGGCCGGGCGGCGAGGCGGGCGATCGTCTCCTCGTCCTTGCCGTGCAGGAACCGGTCGGTGGCGGTCGGACCGGGCGCGACCGCGTCGACCGTGGTGTCGCGGCCGCGCAGCTCGCGCGCCAGGATCAGGCTCATCGCCTCGACGGCCCGCCCTCTTCGCCGACCCCGGGCTCTCCCGCCGGATGCGCGACGCCGTCTTCGCCCAGGTCCTCGCCGAACCGGCCGCCCCCGACGACGGGGCCCGCTGCGCACCGCCGCCCTGCGCCTGCACGCCCAGCTCGGCCCGGCCGCCGGCAGCGCCCTGGAGCCGGCCGAGACCACCCTCCTCCGGCGCCGGCTGGAACGCCTCGCCGCGGACGGACGGACGGCGCGCCCCCGCGCCGACCTGCCGGCTCAGCCCTTGGGCTGGGTGAAGCGGAGGCTGTTGCCGAACGGGTCGCGCAGACCGCAGTCGATGCCGTACGGCCGCTCGGTGGGCTCCTCGGTGAACTCGACGCCGCGGCCGAGCAGCGTCTCGTAGGTCTTGCGGCAGTCGTCGGTGCTGAAGATCAGCGAGCCGCCCGTGGCGCCCTTGGCGACGAGTTCGCGGACCTGCTGCGCGGTCTCCTCGGACATGGCCGGCGGGCCCGGCTTCTCCAGCAGGATCTGGCGGTCCGGGTGGCCGGGGACGTTGACCGTCAGCCAGCGCATGAAGCCCAGGTCGACGTCGGCCGCGACCTCCAGGCCGAGCTTGCCGACGTAGAAGTCGAGGGCCTCGTCCTGGTCGAGGACGTAGATCTGCGAGTGCGTGATGGAGGTGAACATGGGGACCACGCTAGGGCCGGACCGGACGGAATACTTATCCGAAACTGCGCTCCTCGCCGCGGGGCGCGGCGATCCGGATCACGTGTGCGGCCGCGTCCACGCCATCGTGAAGCAGGTCGGCACGTCGGCGGCCACCGCCGCCCTGCGGTACTCCCTCGGCGACCGGCCGACGATGTCGCGGAAGGTGCGGCTGAACGTCCCCGTGCTGCCGAACCCGACCTCGTAGCAGATGTCCGTCACGCTGCGGTCCGTCTCCCTGAGCAGGAACATCGCCCGCTCGACCCGGCGGCGCTGCAGGTAGCGGTGCGGCGTCTCGCCGAACACCGTCCGGAAGGTGCGGGCGAAGTGCGCCGGGGAGACGTGCGCGATCCGGGCCAGGGCCGGGACGTCCAGCGGCTGCGCGTACCGGCGGTCCATCGTGTCCCGGGCCCGGAGCATGCGGCGGTTGGTGTCTTCGGCGGCGCGGCTCACAGCGCCATCACACCACGTCCCCGGCCTGCGGCGACAGGCCCGCCGGGCGGCGTCCGGCACCGGCCGCGCCCCCGATGCGCGGACGGATCGGGCTGATGCCCCGTCACCCCGATGGACGCCATGTGCACGCCCACCGCCGCCCTCCCCCGGACACCCCTCGCCACCTGCACGGACACCGGCTCCCGGCGTGCGACGCGCCGTCACGGGCGGCCCCGCCGACCGACCGCCGGGTTGCCGCACTGACGGTCCGTCGGTTTCCTCGGGCAGAGGGCACGGCACAGCACCCGGCAGACGGCCCGGCCACGTGCCCGTCGGAGGACATCCATGCAGATTGCACGCGTCGCCATCGGTTCCGCCCTGGCACTCGGCGCCCTCGCCCTGACCGCTCCCACCGCCGCCGCGGACGACTCCGGGATCCGCATCGGCCCCGGGCACGCGAGCCCCGGCTCTACCGTCACCGTCAGCACGACGGCCTGCGGCCCCGACGTCACCTACGGCAAGGGCGAGTCCGAGGTCGGCGGCCAGTTCCACCTCTTCGAGGGCGACCGCGCGGGCGTGCTGGTCGGCACCTTCGAGGTGCCCGAGGACGCCGCGCCCGGCGCCAGCAAGGTCACCGTCAAGTGTCCGCCGCGGATCCAGATGACCGACACCGTCGAGATCACCCGCCGGCCCAGCGGCCCGGTCGCCGCCGGACTCGGCGGCGCGGCGGACACCGACGGCAGCCGGATCGCCCTGGGCGGCCTGCTGGTGGCCGGTGCCGCGGTCGGCGGTGCGGTCAAGGCGCGCCGCCGCCTGCGCCTCGGTCAGCGCTGACCCATCCGGGCTGCGTGAAAAGGGGCGCGTGGGGGCACCTCGCGCGCCCCTGAATCGACCACCCGAGTGCCCTTCCGAAGACAGCGGAGGCGTGATCTCCATGGACACCGGCCCCGGCAGCCCGGCCACCGCGCGCCGTCCCACGCCGTCGACCGTCCTGCTGGGCTGCGCCCTCACGGTGGGCCTCCTGCTGGTGGGCCGGGGAGCGCACCCCGAGCACCCGCCCCAGCCCTCGGCCGCCCAGGCCTTCCCCACCCCCGCACTGACCGCCCCGCCGACCCGCGCTCCCCCGGCCGTCCCGGCGCCCGCCGCGCCGGCCGCGCCGCCGGCCTCCTCCGCGTCGCCGACCCCGGCCACGTCGCCGACCCCGGCCGCGCCGGACGCCGTCCGTGCGCTGCCCCCCTCGGACCCGGTCCGGCTGCGGATCCCCGCCGTCGGGGTGAACGCCCCGATGACCAGGCTGGACCTGGACGCGGCGGGAGCACTGCAGCCCCCGCCCGCCGACCGGCCGGACCTCGCCGGCTGGTACGGCGGCGGTGCCACCCCCGGCTCGTCCGGCACCGCCGTCCTGGCCGGCCACGTGGAC
Organism: Kitasatospora arboriphila; assembly: GCF_039528095.1. NCBI lineage: Bacteria > Bacillati > Actinomycetota > Actinomycetes > Kitasatosporales > Streptomycetaceae > Kitasatospora > Kitasatospora arboriphila. The sequence continues at coordinate 1,805 of NZ_BAAALD010000098.1, read as the reverse complement.
ACCCGTACCGGCCCCGCCGTCTTCTTCCGGCTCGGCGCCCTCACCAAGGGCAGGACCGTCGAGGTCGAGCGGGCCGACGGCCGCACCGCGGTGTTCACCGTCGACGCCGTCGAGGTCTACGACAAGAAGTCCTTCCCCGACGCGAAGGTGTACGGCAACACCTCCGGGCTGCCCGAGCTCCGGCTGATCACCTGCGGCGGCGGCTTCACCAAGCGCACCGGCTACCTCGGCAACGTCGTCGTCTACGCCACCCTCTCCGCCGTCGAGGGGTGACCCGGACCGGCCGGGAAGCGCTCCCCCTTTCGCCTGCTGAGACGGTCCAGCGGAGCGGGGAGCACCTGTGCCAGAGTCGGCGCCGGGCGGCCTGGGCCCGGGGCCAGGTCATGGTTGGGCCACAGGCCGCCCGCATCCTCAGATGCCTCCGCGGACACGACCGGCCCTGCCCGCAGTCATCCCGCACGGGGCCGGTCGGCCGCGCGCGGGGCGCGGTGCAGCGCCCGGCCGATCCGGCGGCCCGCCACCAGGTGGACCAGCACCGCGCCCGCGGTGTTGAGCAGCACGTCGTCGATGTCGAAGGCCCGGCCCGGCACCAGCACGGCCTGTGCGCACTCCACCAGCACCATCGTCACCGCGGTCAGCAGTGTGACCCGAAGCAGTCCGCCGACCCGCCGCGACAGCAACGGCAGCAGGATCCCGAACGGCGCCCCGAGCAGCAGGTTCCCGCCGACCTGCTTGACCGCCTCGCGGACGGCGGGCCGGTCGAGGTACAGCTCCAGGGTGGATCCGGGCCTGAGGTTGGCGTGGACGAGGCCGCGCGACCCCGGTTGCGGAACGAGCGTGGCCCGGGCGAGCACCACCGCGAACAGCACGGTCGCCGCCAGGGCGACCAGGAGCACCAGCAGCCGTACCAGCGCGGGCACCACGCCGGGTCGGTGCAGGAACGGCAGCGGCCGCTGCGGTTCCCGCGGTCGCCGCTTCCCGGTACGGCGCGCTGCCGTGCCCTCCGCCCGCAACCGCACCACCACCGCGGCGGCCGGGCCACCGCCCGGACTCCCGCCCGAACCGGTCGTGCCGCTGCCCGTCACCGTGCGTCTCAAGACCATCGCCCCGCCCTCCCCGGATCCCGCGCGCCGGTGTCCCGGCCGGTCTGCGTGTAACCCGTGACGGCGATTCGACACCCCGTCAGTGGACGACCGCGTCGGTGCACGGCACGACCGCGTCAGTGCACGACGACCGCGGCCGTGCCGTGCAGGACCAGCCCCCGCACCCGGGCGGCCTCCAGGCTGCGGCCGAAGGCCTCCGCCTGCTGCATCGGGTCAAGGCCCATCAGTCCGGGCGGCCAGGTGCCGGGCGGGACGACGAGGACCAGCACCCCGGGCGGTTCCGCCGCCGCGGCCAGCCACACCGGGGACGCCTGCACCGGGGGGTGCGGCTCCCAGACCCCGCGGCCGCCGACCATCACCAGCCGTTCGAACCAGCCGTCGCTGACCTCCACCACGCCGGTGGTGGCCGGCGGGTCGCCGGCGGCGAGGACGAACCCGCTGTCCATCGCGTCCGCGACGAGTTCGCCGTACCAGTCCTGCCCGACCTCGACGATCGCCTCCGCCGCCGACCTGCCGTCCGGCCCCTCGCGCACCGCCAGCGCCCACACCATCGGCGCGGCCCGTCGCCCACCACCACTCGGATCATCCGCCACACCCTCCCAACGAGCCAGAACCGGAAAGTGCACACCCCGGCCACCGAACGGCCGCACCTGGACTTCCGTCCCGACGACCGGGCGGCCGCGGACGAGCGGCTGCGCGACC
>NZ_BAAALD010000097.1:0-27853 GCF_039528095.1 Kitasatospora arboriphila | reverse complement strand
CCCCGACGACCGCCGTGTGCCGCGGGCCGCGCCCGACGGCGCCCCGCCCGCGGCGCGGGAGGCCGGCTGCGGGCTGCACCGCCGGCTGCACGCCGCCCTGGAGCCGGCCGAGCTGAGCGCCGTCGGCGCCGTCCGCCGCCGGCTGCGGGCCGTGCTCGACCGCTGGGGGATACCGCCGGAGCGGGCCGACACCGCGGAGCTGCTCGCCTCGGAACTGATCACCAATGCGCTGGTGCACACCCGGGCCGGCGCGGTGTTCGACGCGGAACTCACTCCGGACGGCCTGCTCCGGATCGAAGTCCGCGATGCCGCGACCGGACTGCCCGGGCGCCGGGCACCCGGCGAGTACGCCACCTCGGGCCGCGGACTGCTGCTGGTCGAAGCGCTGGCGGACGACTGGGGAGTGCAGCTCCGCGGCGAGGGCAAGGTCACCTGGTTCGAGCTCGGACCGTCCTGAAACGTGTACGAACCATCACCGCGGCCCCATCTTTGCCCCATCTTCGCGACACCCGGACGGTGCTCCGGGATTGCCGCCTTGCCGAACATACGACAGGCTAGTGAGAATGTGTGCGCGGTGTGCGGCGGGAAGAACCGATTCCCGACCGGCCCCACCGGCCGGCACACCGAATCCGATCACGACCCGGCCGTGCCGTCCCCCGGACGGCACGGCCTGCAGCGGCAGGAGACACATGGCGACAGAGCCCGAGCCGCAGGGGCCCGCGCGCCGGAGCCCACCGGCCCAGGCGGTGCGCACCGCCGCGGGCCACGCGCTGCGCACCGCGACCGCCGGCCTGCCCGTCCCCCCGACCGGCCGCGGCCTGCCCGGCCGCGGCGGCGACTCCACCCCCGACTGGCTCGAGCCGGCGATGGCCGCCAACGGCATCGGCTCGTTCGACTGGGACATCCGCCGCGACATCCTCGAGGGCGACCAGCGGGCCTGCGACATCCTGGGTCTCGACCCGGACCGCTTCGACCGCAGCTCCGCCGCCTTCCTCGCCCTGCTCCACCCCGAGGACGCCCCGGTCGTCAGCCGCCGGGTCGAGCGGGCCGTCGCCGAGCTCGGCCAGTGCGGCGCCTACTACCGCACCGTCCACCCCGGCGGCGAGATGCACGCCGTGCGCTTCCGCGGCCGGGTCCTGGCCGACGCCTTCGGCCGCCCGTCCCGGATGGTCGGCTTCGTCTGGGACGCCACCGTCGAGCTGCACAAGCGGGAGAAGGCCGGCGAGCTCGCCGCGCTGCGCGAGGAGCGCTCCCGGTTCATCAAGGAGGCCGCCCGGGCGCTGTCCGAGGCGGTCACCGTCCGCGACGTCGCCCGGGTCTTCACCGAGCTGCCGCTGCCCGGCCTGCCGCCGGACGGCCTGGTGCTCGCCTCCATGGAGGCCGGCCGGCTCGCCATCCTCGGCGCCAGCGGCTACCGCAGCGAGCTGATCGCCCGGCACGACCGCTCCCCGCTCGCCGCCGACCACCCGATGGCCTTCGCCGTCCGCACCCGCACCCCCGTCTTCATCGCCGACCGCGACGAGTACCGCGAGCGCTACCCGGAGGCGTGGGAGCAGCTCGGCGCCGGCACCGGCCGCAGCTCCTGGGCCTTCCTGCCGCTGGTCGTCAGCGGCCGGGCGATCGGCGTCTGCGTGGTCAGCTTCGACGACGACCGCGAGCTCGACGCCGACGAGCGCACCCTGCTCTCCACCCTCGGCGGCCTGGTCGCCCAGTCCCTGGCCCGCGCCCAGCTGCACGACGCCGAGCACGAGCTCGCCGCCAGCCTGCAGCGGGTCATGCTGCCGCGCGCCGTGCCCTCGGTGCCCGGCGTCACCACCGCCGTCCGCTACCTCGCGGCCGGCTCCGGCCTGCAGATCGGCGGCGACTGGTACGACGTGGTCCCGCTGCCCGGCGGCCACGTGGGCCTGGTCATCGGCGACGTCCAGGGCCACGACGTGCACGCGGCCGGCATCATGGGCCAGCTGCGGATCGCCCTGCGCGCCTACGCGGCCGAGGGCCACCCGCCCGCCGCGGTGATGGCCCGTGCCTCCCGCTTCCTCGCCGACCTGGACACCGACCACTTCGCCACCTGCACCTACGCCGAGGTCAACGTCGACTACGGCGTGGTCTACGCGGTGCGGGCCGGCCACCTCGACCCGGTGGTCCGCCGGGCCGACGGCTCGGCCTGTGTCCTGCCGGTCGCCGGCGGCCTGCCGCTCGGCGTCGACCCCGACGAGGAGTACCGGGTCACCCGGTTCAGCCTCGACCCCGGCGAGACCGTGCTGCTCTGCACCGACGGCCTGGTCGAGGCCCGCGGCATGGACCTCGACACCGGCTTCGACCGGCTCTGCGAGGCGGTCGCCGCACCGCTGCCCGCCCGCGACGAGTCCGCCCGCGAACCGCTGGAGGAGCTGGCCGACCGGGTCGCCGCCCGGGCCGCCGACTCCAGCGAGCGCGAGGACGACATAGCGCTGCTGCTGCTCCGCTGGGACGGCCCCTCCGGCGGCCGCGCCGCCCAGCAGCTGCGGCGCCGGATCGGCCAGGCCGACCTCGCCCGGATCTCCGAGCTCCGCGGCGAACTGCGGGACGCGCTGAGACGCTGGCAGGTGCCGGACCTCATCGACACCGCCGAACTGCTCTCCTCCGAGCTGGTCACCAACGCGATCCGGCACACCGACCGGGACGCGATGTTCACCGCCCGGCTCTACCAGGCGCCCGGCCAGGGCCGGGCCCGCCTGCGGGTCGAGGTCGAGGACGAGTCGGACCTGTGGCCGACCCGCCGCACGCCCGGCGAACAGGCCTCCTCCGGCCGCGGACTGATGCTGGTGGAGGCGCTCGCCGACGGCTGGGGCGTGGAGCCCCGCGGCTCCGGCAAGCGGATGTGGTTCGAGCTGTCCGCCGAGGGCCCCGCCCCGACGGACGGCCAGGTGTACTGAGGCCGGGGACGCGGGCAGCCCCCGGCGCGCTCCGGCCGATCAGCCGAACTGCTGCTCCAGGTCCTTGAGCTTCTGCTCCAGGGAGTCCAGGCGGGGGAGCGTCATGGTGTCCTCCTCCGGGGTCAGGTCGACGCTCGGCGGCGCCGGGCGGACCGGCAGCCCCGGCTGCGGGGCAGGCCGGACCTCGGCGGGTGCGGCGTCGACGGCTATGACGGGCTCCGTGCCGCCCGCCTCCAACTGCCGGGCGGCGGAACGCTGGCGCCAGCCCCCGTGGTGGCGGCCGATGGCGCGGATCTCGGCCCGCTCCCGGGCGGCGGCGGCCGCCCGGCGGTCGTCGCGGACCTCCTCGACGGCCTCGTCCAGGGTGCGCACGCCCTCCAGCAGCATCAGCGACCAGGCGGCGTACGTCTCCCGCGGGGCCCGCAGCCAGCGGACGATCCGGATCTGCGGCAGCGGACGGGGCACCAGGCCCTGTTCGCGCAGGGCCGCCCGGCGGGTCTGCTTGAGCGCCCGGTCGAAGAGCACGGCCGCCGAGAGGGACATACCGGCGAAGAACTGCGGCGCCCCGGCGTGGCCCAGGCCGCGCGGCGCGTGCACCCAGTTGAACCAGGCGGAGGCACCGGCGAACAGCCACACCAGCAGCCGGGAGCCGAGCGCCGCGTCGCCGTGGCTGGCCTCGCGGACGGCGAGCACCGAGCAGAACATCGCGGCACCGTCCAGGCCGAACGGCACCAGGTACTCCCAGCCCCCGGAGAGGTTGAGGTTCTGCACGCCGAAGCCGACCAGGCCGTGGAAGGACAGCGCCGCGGCGACCGCGGCGCAGCAGAAGAGCAGGGTGTACGAGGCGGCCCCGTACAGGGATTCCTTGCGGCGGCGGCGATCCTCCGAGCGCTCCCAGGAATCGGACCCGCCGGTCGCCGCGGCGGCCCGGTTGCGGGCGAACGCCACGAGGACGGCGGCGACCACCAGGAGGGCCGTGCCCGCCGCGCCCCAGCCCAGTGGTATGTCGGACAGTCTCATGACCTGAACCAGCCTCGCTTTCCTGCGTAGGGACGGCTGGTCCATGATGGCGGAGAATTCCGGTGCCGCAGGGCCGGATTACCGGCGATGCACCGGTGCGGGGGAATTATCGGCGAATATTCGAATGGCAATCACCTTTCCTGCTGTCGCGGGCAGGTGAAACACAGCTCGTTCGGGCTAACGGTGTAGAACAGGCAGCAGGTGGACCGAGTGCGTGTACGGATTCCGTCCCCCGGCCGGAAGGCGGCGCCGCCGACGAAGGGGGCCGGTCCGCCGCCGGGCAGCAGAGCGGTGAGCTCCGCGACCGCGCGCTCCTCCTCGCCGAGTTGGCCGGCCAGGAACCAGAGGACCTCGACCACGTCGTCGGTGGCCGTGCCCCAGAGGGTCCGCGGGCCGCGCCGCACCCAGGGGCGGAACGCGGCCACCATGGGCGCCACGTGCTCGTGCACCGCGTCGAGCAGTTCGGCGCGCAGCGCGGCCTCGTCCGGCACGGTGCGCAGCAGGCCCCCGGCGGCCAGCGGGTCGCCCGGCAGGCCGACCAACTCCACCGGGTCCACGGTCAGTTCGCCGTGCGCCCGGTGGAAGGCGACCCGGCCGACCGGCAGCCGGGGCACCCGGCGCTCCAGGAACCACGGCAGGGTGACGGCCAGCGCCACCGGCCACACCCAGCGGTGGAAGCAGAACCCCGCCGCCACGTCGGGCCGCAGCGCGGTGCCGTGGTCGCGCTCGCCGGCCTCGGCGTCGAAGGCGATCGCGGCGCGGACGGCCTCCGGGTCCGCCGCCAGGTCTCCGGCGCGGGCCCAGCCGTCGCCGGAGGGCGGCGGCGCCAGTCGGACGCGCAGGGCGGGGTGGGCGGCGGTCAGTCTGCGGTACGTGCCCGCGAGCGGCGGTTCGGGGCGGGCCGGCACCGGGGCGGCCTCAGCGGCGGTCAGGGTCATGCGGGCCCCAGCGGTACGGACGGGGCTCGGCGGAGCCCGGGGACGGCGTCGGCGGAACCCGTCCGGGGCACTGCTCGCCCCGGACAGGTTAGCCTTACCTTAGCTCACGTCCGTCGCGCCGCCGAGGCCGCCCGCCCCGGCATCGGACCCGTCGATGCCCGGGCGCGCCGGGGGAGCGGCCGCGCGGTGCGCCCGGACCGGCCCGGACCGCACCGCGCACCCGCCCCCGCTCAGGCCGTCCCCGGTGCCCGGACCACCGCGCCGTCCTGGACCGCGCCCTGCGGCGGGACCTGCAACCGGCCGGCCAGCCAGACCGGCACCCCGCCGAGGGCCTGGACCAGCCGGGCCGCCTCGGCCCGCAGCCGGACCGCCTCCGCCGGCTCGACGACGTCCGCGAGGGCGGCCAGGGCCGGCGCCACCCCCACCGTGAACCCGAGCTCCTCGCGCAGCCGCAGCGAGGCGCGGAACCCCTCCCGCGCCCGCTCCCGGTCGCCGCCGGCCATCGCCAACCCGGCCAGGTGCCGCCAGGTGTAGGAGCAGAGCAGGTCGTCGTGGCGCTCCACCGCCGCGTCGTGCGCCCGGCGGTAGGCGATCCGCGCCGCCGCCGGGTCGTGCAGCAGGTTCTCGGCGACCAGGCCGCGCCGGAAGTCCAGCAGCGGGCGGCCCGGCGCGTCCGGGGGCAGCAGCGCGGAGGTCCGCCCCAGCGCAGCCTGCGCCTCGTCCAGCCGGTCCCGCCGGCCCAGCACGCTCGCCACGTACGCCAGGAACCCCCGGGCGCAGGCCGCCGCGGTCCGCCGCCCGGGCGCCGCCGCCCCCGCCTCGGCGAGGCGCAGCGCGGCCTCCGCCTCGGCCCAGTTCGCGGCCGTGAACATGCACTGCTCGATGAGGAGTTCGGCCCGCTCCAGCGCGGCGGTCGGATCCCGCCCGGCGTGCGGTCGCAGTAACTCCGCAGCCTCCTGCCAGCATCCGCGCGACCGCAGCCGCCATACGGCGTCCGCCACGCCCCCCGGGCCCGTTCCGTGCTCCGACAACGCCACCTCCTTGTGTGCGCCATCCGGCAGGGGCGCGGCCGTCCCCTCCGCCGCGCTGTGGCGGCAATTCAACACGGGGGCGAGCTTGTGCACCAGATCACGAGCGGCACGGATTGCGGAGTGGCACCCTCCGCCGCGGCGGGGGTCAGGACGTCCAGCCGGTCTCCATCAGCGCCTCGGCCGCGCCGTTCGCCGGCTGCGGGATGCCCGACACGTCCAGCGTGAACAGCGCGACCAGCAACTGTTCGCCGCGGACCACCGCCTGGTGCGAGTAGCCGGCCAGGGTGAACATCGCCGACGCCATCTCCTCGCTGTGCAGCGTCTGCATCCACAGGCACTCCACGGCCTTCACGTCCGCCGGGTCCGGCCAGGTGTCCACCTGCGCCACCATCCGGGAGCCGAGCAGCGTCACCGCCTCGCGGTCCTGGCCGTCCGTCAGCTCCAGGTCCTCGAAGCCCAGCCACTGCAGGTAGTGGGCCGCGGCCGGCAGCGCGTCCTGCGGCGAGCGCACCGGCTGCGGACGGAACGGCGGCCGCATCAGCCGGTGCCGGCCCGACGGCGACGCCGGCTGCTCCGGCGGCACCGCCGTGGTGTACGGGCGGGCACCCACCGGCCGGCCGGCCGGCCCCGCGGAGGGCAGCCGCGGCGCCCGGTCCACCGGCAGCCGCACCGTCGCCCCGCAGTTGCAGGTGTACTCCGGCTGCGGCCACTGGTCGTTGCGGCCGCAGTGCGGGCACCGCATGCTCAACCAGGAGTCCTCCCAGGAGCGGAAGCGCACCTGCACCGGCACCCCGCCGCGCAGCAGCGGCACCCGCAGCTGCGCCCCGCACGGACACGGCAGGCTCGGCGCCTCGTACACGTGCTCGGCCCGGCAGGCCGGGCAGCGGATCGCGGTGCCACCCGCGGACGGGGCGGGGCCGGGCGCCCGGTCGCTGAAGTCGTCGGGCTGCGGCACTGCGGTCATGGCTGGCACCGTCCGTTCGGTGTCGGCTGGGCAGGTCACCCCCCATCTTCGCTGATCCGGGCAGGTGGTGGAACGGGTTACGGCAAACCTCGGGGAGAGTCGGGGGGCGTACGACCCGTCGGCGGCGGCGCCCCCGCCGAACAGCGGGGGTGCTGGTGAACGAGGCGTACGCGAGGGGCCAACGTGCCTGCGCCGCAAGCCGGTTCATCCGGCGGACGCGGACCAGCGGGCCAGGTCCTCCGGAGTGTCCAGGTCGTCCGGCACCGCCACGTCGCCGCACTCCACCAGGAGGAGCCCCCCGGCGTGCGCGGCCAGCAGGGCGCGCGCCCCCGCGTCCCCGGTGGCCCCGGCCGCCGCCTCCGCGAAGTACCGCGCCCCGATCAGCACCGGATGCCCGCGCCGCCCGCCGTACGCCGCCGCCACCAGCTGCCCGCCCGCCCGGTGCGCCGCCAGCAGCCGCCGCACCGCCTCGGGCGTCACCCCCGGGGTGTCCACCAGCATCACCAGCACCGCCGGCGCACCGGCCGGCAGCGCCGCCAGCCCCGCCCGCAACGAGGAGCCCATCCCGCTCTCCCACGCCGGATTGTCGACCAGCAGGCAGTCGCCCGTCCGCGCCCGCGCCCGCACCTCCTCCCGGGCCGCCCCCAGCACCGCCACCACCGGCCCGCAGCCGCCCGCCCGGACGACCGCCAGCGCATGCTCCAGCAGCGGCCGCCCGCGGTGCTCCACCAGCGCCTTCGGCCGCCCGCCCAGCCGCCGCCCGCCGCCCGCCGCCAGCACCAGGGCCGGAATCCGCCGATCACTCATGCCCCCAGTCTCCCGACCCGGCCGCCGCAACGGCAGTTGGACGATCCGACAAGGAGACCTCGCAGGTCAGCGGCGGACACCGGAACTTCCGCCGCTGGCCGCGACCCCCGCCCGCACCCTGTACTGGGCGCATGGCACCCCGCTCCACCGCTCCCGGCACCGCGCAGCCCCCCGGCGGCCCGCTGGTCGACCGCTACGGCCGGATCCACACCGACCTGCGGATCTCACTGACCGACCGCTGCAACCTGCGCTGCACCTACTGCATGCCCGCCGAGGGCCTGAACTGGCTGCCCCGCCCCGAACTCCTCACCGACGACGAGGTCGTCCGGCTCGCCGGGATCGCCGTCCACCGCCTCGGCATCCGCAACCTCCGCCTCACCGGCGGCGAACCGCTGCTCCGCCGCGGCCTGCCCGGCCTGGTCGCCGCCCTCACCGCCCTCGACGGCCCGGACGGCGGCCCCGAGCTCTCGCTCACCACCAACGGCATCGGCCTCGCCCGCACCGCCGCCGACCTGAAGGCCGCCGGCCTGCACCGGGTCAACGTCTCCCTCGACACCCTCCGCCCCGAGCGGTACGCCGAGATCACCCGCCGCGACCGGCTCCCCGACGTCCTCGACGGACTCGCCGCCGCCCGCGCCGCCGGCCTCGACCCCGTCAAGGTCAACGCCGTCCCCGTCCGCGGCGTCAACGACGACGAACTCCGCGACCTCGTCGCCTTCGCCGCCGAGCACGGCTACCGGATGCGCTTCATCGAATCCATGCCGCTCGACGCCCAGGGCGCCTGGGACCGCACCCGCATGGTCACCGCCGACGAGATCCTCGCCGACCTCGGCGGCCGCTGGCAGCTCGTCCCGGTCGGCCGGCACGGCAACGCCCCCGCCGAGGAGTGGCGGATCGCCGGCACCGACACCGTCGTCGGCGTCATCGCCTCCGTCACCCGGCCGTTCTGCGGCGGCTGCGACCGCGTCCGGCTCACCGCCGACGGCCAGCTGCGCAACTGCCTCTTCGCCACCGAGGAGTCCGACCTGCGCGCCCTGCTGCGCGGCGGCGCCGACGACGACCGGATCGAGGCCGCCTGGCGGGCCACCATCGCCCGCAAGGGCCCCGGCCACGCCATCGACACGGCCGGCTTCGTCCGCCCCGACCGCCCGATGTCCGCGATCGGCGGCTGACCCGGCCCGCCCCGCCACCCCCGCGGCTTGACCCGGCACGACGGGCCCTGCTCTGCTGGTGCGCCGTCACCGCCACACCGTCGGGGGAGAACCCGTGCGCGCCCGCCCTGCCACCGCCCTGTCCGCCCTGCTGCTGCCCGCCCTCCTGCTCGCCGCCTGCACCTCCGGTACCCCCGGCAGCTCCACGGACCACGCCCAGAGCGGCGCCGTCGGCACCAGCCCGCTGCAGAACCCGGACGGCACCAGGCCCGGCCTCGCCCCGCTCACCTCCGCCGCCGACCACAAGGCCGGCCGCGACCTGATCGGCAAGGTCCGCACCGCCGCGGCCGGCCCCCGGACCGGCTACGACCGCGACCAGTTCGGCCCCGCCTGGACGGACAACGTCGACGGCACCGCCCTCGGCCACAACAACTGCGACACCCGCAACGACCTGCTCGCCCGGGACGGCCGCTCCGTCCAGCACAAGGACGGCTCCGCCTGCACCGTCACGTCCATGACCATCCACGACCCGTACACCGGCAAGGACGTGCAGTGGACGAAGGCGCAGGCCACGAAGATCCAGATCGACCACGTGATGCCGCTCTCCTACGACTGGCAGATGGGCGCCGCGAAGTGGGACAAGGCCAAGCGGGTCCGGATCGCCAACGACCCGCTCAACCTGATCCCCGCCGACGGCCCGCAGAACTCCGCCAAGGGCGACTCCGGCCCCTCCGAGTGGCTCCCCGCCGACCCGAAGATCCGCTGCTCCTACGTCGTCCGCTTCGCCCAGGTCGCCCTCAAGTACGACCTGCCGGTCACCCCGGCCGACAAGCAGACCATGCTCGCCCAGTGCAGCTGAGAGGCCCGGTGAACCGGGCTCAGGGTGCAGGGAACTGCGCAGTCCGGGACCGGCGTACCTGACAGCTCGGGTGAGCCACGTCAGGGGCGCGTGGGGGCACCTCCCGGCCGAAGGCTGGGGGGAACTGCGCGAGGCGGGAGGCACCGGTCCGTGCCTCCCGCTGCGCGCAGTTCCCCGCGCCCCCTGGGGTTCGCCTTACTGGCGAGTCCTCCTACTCGGTCGCCGTCAGGTCGTAGACGGTGGTGCTGCCGACGGTCTTGGCGGTGAAGTTCTCCGAGACCCAGGTGGCGATCTGGGAGGACTCGGAGGAGCCGCCCATGCCGCCCCCGCCACCGCCGCCGAAGCCTCCGCCGCCGATGAACCAGTGCACCTTGCCCTCCTTCACGTACTGCTGGAACTGGGCCAGGGTCAGCGAGGGGTCGGTGCCGTTGAAGCCGCCCAGGGCCATCACGGGCTCACCGGTGGCGAGCTGGTAGCTGGCCTGGTTCTGCGAGCCGACGGCGGCCGCCACCCAGGTGTACTTGTCGGCGTCCTGCTTGAGCAGGGCGGAGAGCTCGCTGCTGACCTGGGCGCCGTTGAGCAGTCCGCCCATGCCGCCCGGCCCGCCCGCGCCGCGTCCGGTCCGGCTGTCGCCGCCCGTCCCGGTGCCGGGGAAGCCCTGCCCGTTCATGCCCGGGAAGGCGTTCTGGCCGTTCTGGCCGGTCGTCCCCGGGAATCCCTGTCCGTTCATGCCGGGGAATCCGCCCTGACCCTGGGTCTGACTGGTCTGACCGGTCTGGCCGCCCTGCATGCCCGGAGGGAATCCCATGCCGCCGCCCGCCCGGAACCGGCCGCCGCCGCCGGGGCCGCCGAAGCCGCCGCCCTGGACCTGCGGGCCGGCCGTCACGATGGAGCCGCTGTGCCCGGTGGAGACGGTCTGCAGGGCGTAGGCGGTCGGCCCGCCGAGGGCCGCGGCCAGCGCCGCGATCCCGGCGACCGTGGCCAGCCGTGCCCCGACCGCCCCGCTCAGCCGTCCGGCGAGCGGCAGTGCGACCGCGGCGGCGAGGCCGCCGATCAGCACGGCCCACCGCAGCCACGGCATGAAGTCGGCGCTGCGCCCGAGCAGCACGTACGCCCAGACCGCGGTGACGGCGACGGTGCCGCCGAGCAGGGCGGCGTACGGCAGCCGGTGCCGGGCCCGCCAGAGGCCGTCCGCGCCCATGCCGACGAGGGCGGCGACCGCGGGGACGAGGGCCACCGTGTAGTACTGGTGGAAGATGCCGGACATGAAGCTGAAGGTCAGCGCGGTGCAGACCAGCCAGCCGCCCCAGACCAGGAAGGCGGTCCGGGCGCTGTCGGTGCGCGGGTGGCGGCGGGTCGCCCAGAGGCCGACCACCAGCAGGATCAGGGCGGCGGGCATCAGCCAGGCGATCTGTCCGCCGATGTCGCCGTCGAAGAGCCGGGTGATGCCGGTCTCGCCCCACATGCCGCCGCCGGCGCCGGCGCCGCCGCGGCCACCGCCGCCGACGCTGCCGGTCTCGTTGCCGGTGATCCGTCCGAAGCCGTTGTAGCCGAAGGTCACCGAGAGGAAGTCGTTGTCCTGGGAGCCGCCGATGTAGGGGCGGGCGGAGGCGGGGACGAGTTCGACGAGCGCGACCCACCAGCCGGCGGCGACGACCATGGCGAGGCCGGCCCACAGCAGCTGCCGGAACCGGCGGCCGAGCCCGGTGGGGGCGGTGACCAGGTAGACCAGCGCGAAGGCCGGCAGCACCAGGAAGGCCTGCAGGGTTTTGGTGAGGAAGCCGAAGCCGAACATCACGCCGGCGAACACCAGCCAGCGGGTGCTCGCCGTCTCGGTCGCCCGGACGACGCCGTACGCGGCCAGGGTGAGCAGCAGCACCAGCAGCGCGTCCGGGTTGTTGAACCGGAACATCAGGGCCGCGACCGGGGTGAGCGCCAGTGCGGCGCCCGCGACCAGGCCGCCGACCGGGGAGAAGCGGCGGCGCACGGTGGCGTACACGGTGGCGACGGTCGCCACGGCCATCAGCACCTGCGGTGCGAGGATGCTGCCGGAGCTCAGGCCGAACAGCCGCACCGAGAGGGCCATCGGCCACAGCGACATCGGCGGCTTGTCGACGGTGATGAAGTTCGCCGCGTCGGACGAGCCGTAGAAGAAGGCCTTCCAGCTCTGCGAGCCGGCCTGGACGGCGGCCGAGTAGAAGGAGTTCGCCCACCCGGAGGCGGTCAGGTTCCAGAAGTAGAGGGCGGCGGTCGCGGCGAGCAGCGCCAGGAACGCCGGCCGGACCCAGCGCGGGTCGTCCGCGCGGCCGCGCCAGGCTCGGGCCGGCAGGGTCCGCAGCCGGCCGGCCCACGACCCGGGCCCCTTGGGGCCGCGCGGCGGCAGCTCGGCCGGCGGGAAGAGCGGCTCGACCGTGGCCTGCCGGTCGGCGGGCGCCGGCGGCGGGTAGTTCGCGGCCTCGGGCCACGGTTCGCTGGTCGGAGGTACGGAACTGGTCGTGGTCATGGGGGATACGCTGGCGGCGCAGGCTGAGAGCCCGATGAGAGCGGCCTATGAGCCCGGTGTGATCTTCTTCGGCCCCCGGGGGACGGTCCCGGCAGGGCCGTCGGTGCGTCAGCCGGCGGGCGCGGGCGGTGCCAGGCGGCGGCCGAGCCACTCCAGGGCGGGCGGGATCTCCCGCGTCCAGGTCCGGAAGTTGTGGCCGCCGGTGTCCAGGGTGATGGTGGACATCCTGGTCGGCGCCTTGAAGGCGCCGACCATCTTCTGGGTGGCGCCGTAGTTGTGCTCGTCGTAGCTGGTGGCGAGCAGCAGCGAGACCGGCGCGGCGGGCTGCGTCCGCAGCCGCCACAGCAGGTCGTTCTCCTGCTTCAGGTGCGGCTTGCCGCCGAACAGGTCGCCGGTGGTCGGGTCGGTCGGGGCGCTGTAGTAGCCGGAGAGCGAGATCGCCGAGCGGTACGAGTCGGGCTTGCGCAGGGCGAACTTCAGGGCGCAGTAGCCGCCGGTGGAGTCGCCGACGGCGGCCCGCGCCTCGGGCCGGTCGAGGATGCGGTAGGTGCCGGCCATCGCGCGCGGCAGGTCCTCGGTGAAGAAGGTCTCCACCTGCGGGCCGCCGGGGATGTCCATGCACTCGGTGTCCCGGTTGCCGCCCAGGGTGGGCCGCATCATCACCAGCACGGTGGGCGGCAGCTGCCCGGCCTGGATCGCCTTCAGCGTGGAGTCCGGGTACTCCAGCAGCGAGATCAGCTTCTCCGCGGAGCCGGGGTAGCCGGAGAGCACCAGCGCCATCGGGAAGCGGCTGTGCGCGTAGGCAGGCTGGAAGTACTGCGGCGGCAGGTAGACGTAGGCGGGGGTGCCGGTGAGGCGGGAGGCGGCGCCGCGGATGCGGACCTGTTCGATCACCCCGGAGCGGTCCTCGGCGGAGCCCTGCGAGGAGTACATCTTCTGCTGCCCGAGGACCGACACGGCGCGGCCGCCGGGCTCGTGGTCGACGACGGTGCCCGGCTTGCCGTCGGTGCCGAGCAGGTCGCCCCAGGTGGTGTAGAAGCCGAAGTAGGCGTTGGCGATCAGGCCGATCGCCGCGAACACGGCGAGCTGGGTGCCGAAGAACGCGCCGAACCTGCCGAGCCAGGACTTCCAGCCGCGGCCGGCCAGCTTCGGCCAGAGCCACATGGTGGCGGCGAAGGCGGCCACGGCGAGGACGACGGCGAGGACGCGCAGCGGCAGTCCGGTCAGGCTCAACACGCGTTGATCGTAGAGGACTGTCAGAAAGCACTCAGAACGCCCCCAGGCGGTGTCAAGAATGTGCACGGACGGCCCGCGCGGCAGTGGACCTGACGGACGGTCGCCTGATGCCGCGGCCGGACGGGGGCGCGCTGGCGTCCGGGGGACGGGGCGGTGTGTCGGCCCGCCCGGCGGCCGGTCGGCTGCCTACGCTCGTCACCGGCCGTCAACCGCCGATCACCGTTCGCACCGCCGGACACCCCGGCGTGCCGGCACCCGACGGCCCCACGCACCGCCGGTCGTCCCCGGCCGTGCCGACCCCCGGGAGCGCGCATGCCGTCATCGCCGCCGAGCACCGCCACCGCGGAACGGACCCGCCGCCCCGGGGTGCTGCACCGGCTCGGCTCCTGGTGCGCCCGGCACGGCGTCCTCGTCCTGATCGCCTGGCTGGTGGGCCTCGGCGCCATCCAGGCCGCCGACCGGGCGGTCGGCGGCACCTTCTCGGACGACTTCAACATCTCCAGCAGCCAGGCCCAGAAGGGCCTCGACGTGCTGCGGGCGCACAACCCGGCCGCCGGCGGCGTCGGCTCGCAGATCGTGCTGCACGACGCCCAGGCGCTCACCGGCTTCAGCGACCAGATCAACCAGGCGGTCGCCAACCTGCAGCAGCTGCCGAACGTGCTGTCGGTGCAGAACCCCCTGCCGCAGCCCGGCCAGCCGACCACCCAGACCCCGAACGGCCCGCTCTCCACCGACGGGCTGACCGCCTTCATCACCTTCAAGACCGACGCCAACCCGAGTACCTACGGCAGCGACTACCTGACCAAGGTGGACGACGCGGTCGCCCCGCTGCGCCAGGCCGGGGTGCAGGTGGAGTACGGCGGGCCGCTCGGCGAGGCGGCCCGGCCGAAGGCGGACGACCGCAGCAGCGAGGCGATCGGCTTCGCGGTGGCGATCGTGGTGCTGCTGATCGGCTTCGGCAGCGTGATCGCGGCGGGTCTGCCGCTGATCAACGCGCTGATCGCGGTGATCGTCGGCCTCGGCTGCCTCGGTCTGCTCGCCGCGGCGACGACCTTCGCGACCGTGTCGCCGACCCTGGCCACCATGATCGGCCTGGGTGTCGGCATCGACTACGCGCTGTTCCTGCTGACCCGGTACCGGCAGGGGCTGATGGACGGCGCGGACCCGGCGGGCTCGGCCGGGCACGCGGTGTCCACCGCGGGCCGGGCGGTGCTGGTCTCCGGCTGCACGGTGATCATCGCGCTGGCGGGCCTGTCGGTCTCCGGGGTCAGCTTCATCTCCAAGCTGGGCCTGGCCGCGGGCGTCACCGTGGTGACGGCGGTCGCCGGTGCGCTGACCCTGCTGCCGGCGATGCTCGGCATCATCGGCCGGGCGATCGACCGCTGGCACGTGCGCAAGCCCGTCGCCGAGAGCAACGCCGCGCCGGGCGAGGAGGTCACCGGCACCTGGCACCGGTACGCACAGCGGGTGGAGCGCCACCCGTGGCGGTTCCTGGTCTCCGGCGTGGTCGTGGTGTGCGTGCTGGCGATCCCGCTGTTCTCGATCCAGCTCGGGCACATCGACGACGGCGCCGACCCGCCGTCCTTCACCGACAAGCAGGCCTTCGACCTGATGTCGGCCGCGTTCGGCCCGGGCTCCAACGGCCCGCTGACGGTGGTGATCGACCAGACGAACGTGCCGGCGGCGAACCAGCAGGCGGTGGTCACCTCCGTCCAGCAGGCCCTGGCCGGCACCCCGAACATCGCGAGCATCGGCCCGTTCGTGCCGTCCAGCGACAACGACGTGCTCACCTCCACGGTGATCCCGGCCCAGCAGCCGCAGGACGAGAAGACCACCCAGCTGGTCAACGACCTGCAGGACACCACGCTGCCGAAGGCCGTGGCGAACACCCCGGCGATCACCTACGTGACGGGCACGACCGCCGCCCAGGTGGACTTCCGCGACATCGTCGCCAGCCGGCTGCCGGCGATCATCGCGGTGGTGGTGGGACTGGCCTTCCTGATCATCCTGGCGGTCTTCCGCGGACTGCTGGTGGCGGTCAAGGCGGCGGTGCTGAACCTGCTGTCGATCGCGGCCTCGTACGGCGTGGTGGTGGCGGTCTTCCAGTGGGGCTGGGGCGGCCCGGCGCTCGGGGTGTCGGGGACGGTGCCGATCGAGAGCTACGTGCCGATGATGATGTTCGCCATCGTCTTCGGCCTGAGCATGGACTACGAGGTCTTCCTGCTGTCGCGGGTGCACGAGAACTGGACGCGCACCGGGGACGCCAAGGGCAGCGTGGCGCACGCGCTGGAGATCACCGCCCGGGTGATCACCTGTGCCGCGCTGATCATGGTGAGCGTCTTCGCGGCGTTCATCCTGAGCGACAACATCGTGGTGAAGATGCTGGGCCTGGGCCTGGCGGTGAGCGTGCTGATCGACGCCACCGTCGTCCGGCTGCTGATGGTGCCGGCGGTGCTCACGCTGCTCGGCCCGCACGCCTGGTGGACGCCCCGCTGGCTGGACAGGATCCTGCCGCACATCAACCCGGAGGGCGACGATGCCTGAGCCGCGCACGCCTACGGCGCGGCCGCCGCACCGGTGTTCCGGTGCGGCGGCCGCCGTGTGACGGACCGTCAGGTGCGGGGGAGGCGGTCCGTCACGGGAAGGAGACGACGTTGGACGGCGTGGTGGAGGTGCCCGAGGTCGGGGCGCCGGTGTCGTTCACCACGTGGGCGAACTGGCCGTTGCCGCCGAGCGAGTTGACCAGGACGTCGTGCAGCTTGACGCCGGACTTCACCGGGACCTCGAAGCCGTGGTCCATGACGATGGTCGGGTCCACGTTGAAGTAGCAGTAGCTGCCCAGGCCCCAGCCCTCGTGGGTGTTGACCGAGTCCTCGACCTTGTAGGCCGCGAAGCCGCGGGTGCTGCCGTTCTGGATCGCCGCCTGGTTGGGGGCGTCGTACGCCTTCTCGTTCTGGAAGAAGATCGTGCGGCCGCCGTTGCCCTTCCACCAGACGTCGTACTTGTTGAAGTGCTCGACGAACAGGCCGGTGGCCAGGACGTCGTTGCCGCCGACGACGAAGCCGTAGTCGGAGCGGTTGGTCTCCCAGCCGACGCCGGCGCCGTGGTCGGCGCGCCAGATCCAGGTGTGGTCGACGACGGTGTTGTTGCTGTTGATCACCATGCCGTTGGTGGCCTTGCCGGCGCCGGCGCCGCCGACCCGGACGAAGACGTCCTGGATGACGGTCGGGTCGGCCGCGTGGGAGGCGCCCGGGCCGGCGTCGCCGACCTGCAGAAGGGCGGGGGAGTTGACGGTGCCGGCGTCCAGCAGCAGGCCGGAGACCTTGACGCCGTCGACGTCGGCGACCTTCATCGCGGTGACGCCGTTGTCCGGGACGACGGTGGCGAGGCCGAGGCCGAGCACGACCGTGCCGGGGCGGGTCACGTTGATGGTCTGGTCGACGTGGTAGACGCCCGGGGTGAAGAGCAGGTTGAGGCCCTGGGCGAGCGCCTGGTTGATGGTGGCCGCGGTGGCACCCGGCTTGACCACGTAGAACTGGTTCAGCGGCACCGAGGTGCCCTGCGGGGTGCCGTTGCCCCAGGAGGTGCCGCGGGCGTTGGTGCGCTTCGCGGGCACGAAGACCTTGTAGTCGTTGCCGTCCAGGTAGAGGAACGGCTTCTCCTGCGAGACCGGGGTGGTGTCCAGCGTGGTGTACGGCGGGTTCGGGAAGCCCTGGGCGGGCGCGCCCTGGACGCCGGAGAAGGTCTGGTTCCAGACGCCGTTGGAGAAGCCGCCGATCGAGCTGTCGCGGGTGTACCACTGCTGCTGCGAGTAGTTGCCGACCTGGCCGTCGATCTTCGAGTCGGCGATGTAGCCGCCGGAGGCCCAGCCGTAGCCGTCGGGGGCGAGGTTGAGGCCGCCCTCGACGTGCATCCGGCGGAACGGCGCGGCCTGCGAGACGGCCCAGCGGTCGGTGCCGCTGACCGGCTTGAGGTGCAGGTTCTCGGCGGAGCGCCAGAAGTTCTGGGTCGCGTTGCCGTTGAACCAGCCGGCGTCGACGGTGACGTCGCCGTTGAAGGTGGTGTCGTCCGGGTTCAGGCCCAGGCCCGCGATCGAGGTGTAGAAGCCGATCTGGGCGTTGATGTTGTTGTACGTGCCGGGCTTGAACAGCAGCGCGTAGCGCTCGTTGCCGAACTGGTTCGACTCCTGCTTGGTGAAGACCTCGTCGACCTTGGCCTGGATGTTCGGCGTGGTCGGGTCGAAGACCATCACGTTGGGGCCGAGGTCGCCGCCGCCCTGCACGGGCGGGACGGTGGAGCCGCCGCCGGTGTGCACCGCGAACTCCCACAGCGAGTAGCCGTAGCCGGTGCCGCGCTGGGTGCCGTAGAGCCGCACGTAGCGGCCGGAGCCGGAGACGTTCAGGGTCTCGTTGCCGCCGGCGCCGGTGGTGGTGGAGTAGATCGTCGTCCAGGTGCTGCCGTCGGCGGAGGTCTGGATCTGGTAGGCCTTGCCGTAGGCGGCCTCCCAGTTCAGCTGGACCTGGCAGACCTGCTGCACCGAGCCGAGGTCGACCTGCAGCCACTGCGGGTCGGCCGCGGCGGAGGACCAGCGGGTGCCGGTGTTGCCGTCGACGGCGGCCGAGGCGGGGGTGCCCGCGTTCTCGGTGCTGGAGGCGGTGGCGGCCTTGCCCTGCGCGGCGTTGGTGGTGGCGCAGGTGTCCGGGGTGGTGCCGCCGAACGAGCCGTAGACCTGGAACTCCCAGAGCGAGTAGCCGTAGCCGGTCGCCCGGGTGACGCCGTTCATCCGCACGTAGCGGCCGGTGCCGGTGACGTTGAGCGTCTCGTTGCCGCCGGCGCCGGTGGTGGTGGAGTAGACGGTCGTCCAGGTGCTGCCGTCGGCGGAGGTCTGGATCTGGTAGGCCTTGCCGTAGGCGGCCTCCCACTGGAGCACGACCTTGCTGATGGTCGCCGAGGCGAGGTCGACCTGGATCCACTGCTGGTCGCTCGCGGCGGAGGACCAGCGGGTGCCGGTGTTGCCGTCGACGGCGTAGGCGGCCGTGGTGCCGCCGTTCTCGACCGACGAGGCGGTGACCGTCCGGCCCTGCGAGATCAGGGTGTCGGCGGCGTGGGCGGCACTGCCGGGGAGCGCCAGGACGGCGCCCGAGAGCAGGGCCATGCCGAGCAGGGCGGCGGAGCCGCGGCGGCCGGCTCGGGCGCCGGGGCGTGCTGAAGTGAGCCTCACGGGCTTCTCCTGCGGTGGGGGTGGGTGGGGGTTTTCGTGGGGGCGCGGACGTCGTGCGTCGGCGTGGGGACCGGCCCGTGACCGACGGGCCGGCGCGGCGCAGGGGCGCCGGAAACTACGGGGCAGGGCGGGGCCGGAATCCTTGCGGCCGAGCCGAGAGAGCGCTCCCCGGAGGGAGTCTGTGGGGCTGCGATCTCGGGTGTCAAGTCCCCGGTCGGGAGTTCCGATACGGATCAACCGGCCTGTCGCGGGCGGCCGTTGACCCGCCGCCGGGCGCAGCGGACGGCGGGTTCGCGCAGGTCGCGGGGGGTGCGGCTCAGCCGGTGGCGGCCGCGGCGGACAGCCGGGCGGGCAGCTCGCCGCCGGACTGCAGGAAGTGCCAGAGCGGCAGGGTGGCCGCGCCCACGGTGACGGCGTCCGGCCCGAGCAGGCCGAGGTCGATCGAGGTCTGCGCCCGGGGGAAGCGCAGGGCGTAGGCGGTGGCCGCGTCCCGGATCGCGGGCAGCAGGCGCGGCCCGAGCATCAGCCCGGCCCAGCCGCCGATCACGATCCGCTCCGGGTTGAACAGGTTGATCAGGTCGGCGATGGCCGCGCCGAAGTACTCGGCGGCCTCGGCCAGCAGGTCGACGGCGTCCTGCTCGCCCGCCTCGGCGGCGGCCAGCAGGGCGGCCAGCCCGGCCTTCTCGCTGGACCCGGCGGGTGCCCGGCCCCAGCGTTCGACCAGTGCCTCCGCACCGACGTAGGCCTCCAGGCAGCCGCGCGAGCCGCACCGGCAGAGCCGGCCGCCCACGTGCACCTTGGTGTGGCCCCATTCGCCCGCGCTGCTGGTGGCGCCGCGGAAGCGGGCGCCCTCGGCGATCACGCAGGCGCCGACGCCGGAGCCGAACAGCGCGACCACCGCGTGCCGGGCGCCGCGGCCCGCACCGAACCACATCTCGGCCTGGCCGAGCGTCTTGGCGCCGTTGTCCACGTAGAGCGGCAGGTCGGTGCCGGCCCGCAGCATCCGGCCGAGCGGCACGGCGTCCCAGTCCACGGTCTGGCTGTGCACCACGATGCCGAGGCCGTCGGTGCCCGGGTCGCCCTGCTCGACGATGCCGGGCACGCCGACGCCGACGCCGAGCACGGTGGCCGGGTCGGTGCCGGTGGCGTGCAGCACCTCGGCGAGCCCGGTGAGGATCAGCTCCACCACGTGGTCGGAGTCGTGCCCGCAGTCCGAGAGCGGGTGGTCGCTGGCGGCGAGCTCGGTGAGCCCCAGGTCGAAGAGCGCGACCCTCACCTGGGTCTCGCCGACGTCGACGCCGACCAGGTGGGCCCGCTCGGGCGGCACCTGCAGCAGGATGCGGGGCCGGCCGCCGTCCGACTCGACCGATCCGCACTCCTCGACCAGCCCGTCCGCCAGCAGCTCGCCGATCACGTTGCTGACCGAACCGGCGCTGAGCCCGCTGATCTGGCCCAACTCCTGCCTGCTGAGCGGCCCTTCGAAATACAACCGTTGCAAAAGGGTCGATCTGCTGCCGCGCCGCAGGTCGCGGACCGTTTGCTTGCCTCGCTCTGCCATCGGTTCTCCCTCCTGCAGCGAATCTAGCGCTGCACGTCCTCTTGACGCCAGCTTTTCTCACACGTTAAATCACGGCCTGAAGAAAGCCCTCTCCGGGACTCGCACCCCCGGCCGGGGCCCTTCCCACCCCCACCACGCCATCCACCCGCCCGAGAGGGGCATGGTCATGCGTATCAACCGTCTGGCTGCCGCGACCGCCGTGGTCGCGACTCTTGCACTCACCGCCACCGCCTGCGGAGGCGGCTCCAGCACCGGCGGCTCCGGCGACAACAGCAGCCCCAAGACGCTGACGTACTGGGCCAGCAACCAGGGCACCAGCCTCGAGAACGACAAGCAGGTCCTGGAGCCCGAGCTGAGAAAGTTCGAGCAGCAGACCGGCATCAAGGTCAAGCTCGAGGTCATCCCCTGGTCCGACCTGCTCAACCGCATCCTCGCCGCCACCACCTCAGGCCAGGGCCCCGACGTCCTCAACATCGGCAACACCTGGTCCGCCTCGCTCCAGGCCACCGGCGCCCTGCTGCCCTTCGACGACGCGGCCTTCGGCAAGATCGGCGGCAAGGACCGCTTCCTGCCGGCCACCATCGCCTCCGCCGGCGCGGCGGGCAAGGACCCGGCCGCCGTCCCGCTGTACTCGATGGCCTACGGCCTCTACTACAACAAGAAGATGTTCCAGGCCGCCGGCATCGAGCGCCCGCCGGCCACCTGGGACGAGCTGATCGCCGACGGCCAGAAGATCACCAAGGACGGCAAGTTCGGCATCGCCGTCGAGGGCGGCAACGTCTCCGAGAACGTCCACCACGCCTTCACCCTCGGCAAGCAGCACGGCGCCGACTGGTTCGACGCCTCCGGCAAGCCCGCCTTCGACACCCCCGAGGCCGTCGCCGCGATCAAGCAGTACGTCGACCTGATCGCCAAGGACAAGATCGCCGCCCCGGGCAACGCCGAGTACGCCAACAACCAGACCGTCACCGACTTCGCCACCGGCAAGGTCGGCATGATGATGTGGCAGTCCGCCGGCGCCAACCTCAAGTCGCACGGCATGAACCCCGACGACTACGGCGTCGCCCCCGTCCCCGTCCCCACGGGCGCCTCCGGCACCAAGCTCACCAGCTCCATGGTCGCCGGCATCAACCTCGCCGTCTTCAAGAACACCAAGAACCTGAACGGCGCGCTGGACTTCGTGAAGTTCATGACCAGCAAGGACGAGCAGATCCAGCTCAACAAGACCTACGGCTCGATCCCGCCGGTCAAGGAGGCCCAGGGCGACGCGGCCTTCGCCACCCCCGAGCTCCAGGCCCTCTCCAAGGTCCTCGGCTCCAGCGCCCAGCCGCTCCCGCAGGTCGCCAACGAGAGCCAGTTCGAGACCCTGGTCGGCACCGCCGTCAAGAACCTGCTCGCCGCGGCCGCCGCCGGCAAGCCGGTCACCGACGAGTCCGTCAAGGCCGAACTCACCAAGGCCCAGCAGCAGATGCCGGCCAACTGACGTGCGACAGCGACTCGGCCGAATCGGCCTGCCCTACCTGCTCCTGCTCCCGGCGCTGCTCCTGGAGCTGCTGATCCACCTGGTGCCCATGGTGGTCGGCATCGTGATGAGCTTCAAACAGCTCACCCAGTTCTTCATCCGGGACTGGTCGTCCGCACCGTGGACTGGCCTCGGGAACTACCACCTGGCGGTGGACTTCAGTGCCCCCGTCGGCCAGTCGCTGCTCAACTCGTTCTGGGTGACCTGCGCCTTCACGATCCTCGCCGTCGGCCTCTCCTGGCTGGTGGGCACCACGGCGGCGATCATGATGCAGGACGCCTTCAGAGGCAGGGGGCTGCTCCGCGCAGCCTTCCTGCTGCCCTACGCCCTGCCGGTCTACGCGGCCGTCATCACCTGGTCGTTCATGTTCCAGCGGGACACCGGACTGGTCAACCACATCATCCACGACCAGCTCCACCTCACCTCGGACCGGCCGTTCTGGCTGATCGGCGACAACAGCTTCACCGCGCTCGTCACCGTCTCCGTCTGGCGCTCCTGGCCGTTCGCCTTCCTCACCCTGACGGCCGGTCTGCAGAACATCCCCCGCGAGCTCTACGAGGCCGCCGCGATGGACGGCGCCGGCGTCTGGCAGCAGATCCGCCGGATCACCCTGCCCTCGCTGCGGCCGGTCAACCTGGTGCTCGTGCTGGTCCTCTTCCTCTGGACCTTCAACGACTTCAACACGCCGTACGTGCTGTTCGGCAAGTCGGCACCGGAGGCCTCGGACCTCATCTCCATCCACATCTACCAGTCCTCCTTCGTCACCTGGAACTTCGGCGCGGGCTCCGCCATGTCGGTGCTGCTCCTGCTGTTCCTGCTGCTGGTGACGTCGGTCTACCTGTTCATCACCTCGCGTCGGAGGGGCGCCGATGATTAACCCGCCCGCGTCCTTCCGGTGGATCCGCCGGATCGTGCTCGCCCTGCTCGCGGTCTTCACCCTCGTCCCGGTCGGCGTCATGGTCAGCTCCTCGCTGAAGCCGCTCCAGGACGTCCAGGGGCCGTTCCGCTGGATACCGAGCACGCTCACCGTCCGGCCCTACTTCGACATCTGGAAGACCGTCCCGCTCGGCAAGTACTTCGTCAACTCGATCATCGTGGCCGGCGGAGCGACGGTCTTCTCGGTGCTCATCGCGATCCTCGCCGCGTACGGCGTCAGCCGCTACCGCTTCCGCGGCCGCCGGCTGTTCACCGTCACCGTGCTGTCGACGCAGATGTTCCCCGGCATCCTCTTCCTGCTGCCGCTGTTCCTCATCTTCGTCAACATCGGCAACAGCACCGGCGTCGCCCTCTACGGCAGCCGCGGCGGACTGATCCTCACCTACCTCACCTTCTCGCTGCCCTTCTCGATCTGGATGCTGGTCGGCTACTTCGACTCCATCCCGCGGGACCTGGACGAGGCAGCCCTGGTCGACGGCTGCGGCCCCGTCCGGGCCCTGGTGCAGATCATCATCCCGGCCGCCATCCCCGGCATCGTCGCCGTCGCCGTGTACGCCTTCATGACCGCCTGGGGCGAGGTCCTCTTCGCCTCCGTCATGACCAACGACGAGACCCGCACCCTCGCCGTCGGCCTCCAGGGCTACGCGACGCTCAACGACGTCTACTGGAACCAGGTCATGGCCGCCTCCCTGGTGGTCAGCGTCCCGGTCGTCGCCGGATTCCTCCTGCTGCAGCGCTACCTCGTCGCCGGGCTCACCGCCGGCGCCGTCAAGTGACCCTGATTGAAAGGCCAGTTGTGAACGACCTCAACGCCCTGCCGGACGACTTCGTCTGGGGCGCGGCCACCTCCGCGTACCAGATCGAGGGTGCCGTGGACGAGGACGGCCGCGCGCCCTCCATCTGGGACACCTTCTCCCACACCCCCGGGAAGATCGACAACGGCGACCACGGCGACACCGCCTGCGACCACTACCACCGCTACAGCGAGGACATCGGCCTCATGAAGCGGCTCGGCCTCGGCGCCTACCGCTTCTCCGTCGCCTGGCCCCGCGTGGTGCCGCAGGCCGACGGCCGGATCAACGCCGAGGGCCTCGCCTTCTACGACCGCCTGGTCGACGGCCTGCTGGACGCCGGCATCACCCCGCACGGCACCCTGTACCACTGGGACCTCCCGCAGGCCCAGCAGGACCGCGGCGGCTGGCCCGAGCGCGCCACCGCCGAGCGCTTCGGCGAGTACGCGGCCGTCGTCGCCGACCGCCTCGGCGACCGCGTCAAGCACTGGGCCACCCTCAACGAGCCGCTCTGCTCCTCCTGGATCGGCCACCTCGAGGGCAAGATGGCCCCGGGCTGGACGGACCTCACCGCCGCCGTCCGCACCTCGTACCACCTGCACCTGGGCCACGGCTACGCCGTGCAGGCGCTGCGCGCGGCCCACTCCGACCTCCAGGTCGGCATCGTCAACAACCTCAGCCCGATCATCCCGGCCAGCGACAGCGAGGCCGACCGCCTCGCCGCCGTCCGCGCCGACGGCCACATCAACCGCTGGTGGCTCGACCCCGTCCTCGGCCGCGGCTACCCCGAGGACATGGTCAAGCTCTACGGCGTCGAACTCCCCGTCCGGGACGGCGACATGGAGCTCATCTCGGCCCCGCTCGACTGGATCGGCCTCAACTACTACTTCCGCCAGTTCGTCGAGGACGACCCGACCGGCGCCGTGCCGCAGTTCCGGCAGGCCCCCGGCCGCAACGCCGAACACACCGCCATGGGCTGGGAGGTGGACGCCAGGGGCATCCACCAGCTGCTGATGCGCCTCACCGAGGAGTACGGCGTCCGGAAGATCTACATCACCGAGAACGGCTCCGCCTACCGCGACACCGTCACGGCGGACGGCCGCATTGAGGACCCGGAGCGCACCGCCTACCTGGAGGGCCACCTGGACGCCTGCGCCCGCGCGGTCGCCGAGGGCGCCCCGCTGGCCGGCTACTTCGCCTGGTCACTGCTCGACAACTTCGAGTGGGCGTACGGCTACGACAAGCGGTTCGGCCTGGTGCACGTCGACTACGACACCCAGCAGCGCACCGTGAAGGCCAGCGGCGAGCGGTACGCGGAGATCATCCGCAACCACCGCGCCCGCTGACCCGTGAGGGTTCCGGCCGCGGCGGCCGCCGGAACCCTCACGGCCACCACCCGGGGGCGCGGGGATTCGCGCAGTCCGAATGGCGCAGATCCGCCCCGGCCTTCGGCCGGGAGGTACCCCCAGCGCCCCTTGTGCGTCGTCCTCGCAGGTCCGCTCCGGCCCGGGGGCGGCTAGGATCGCGGGCATGGCCCTGATCATGAGCGACGTGGACCGGTTCGAGGCCGCGAGGCCCCGGCTGGAGGCCATCGCCTACCGGTTGCTCGGTTCGGCGAGCGAGGCCGAGGACGCCGTCCAGGAGACCTTCCTGCGCTGGCAGGCCGCCGACACCGAGCGGATCGAGGTGCTGGAGGCCTGGCTGACCAAGGTCCTTACCAACATCTGCCTCAACGTGCTCACTTCGGCACGCGCCCGGCGCGAGACGTACGTCGGGGCCTGGCTCCCCGAGCCGCTGCTCGCCGGCGACCCGATGCTCGGCCCGGCCGACACCGCCGAGCAGCGCGACTCGGTGTCGTACGCCGTCCTCGTCCTGCTGGAGCGCCTGTCGCCCAACGAGCGGGCGGTGTACGTGCTGCGCGAGGCCTTCGGCTACCCGCACCGCGAGATCGCCGAGATCCTCGGCATCAGCGAGGCCGCCAGTCAGCAGATCCACCACCGGGCCAAGAAGCACGTCGCGGACGGCAGGGCGCGCACCGAGATCGACGAGGCCGCCGCCCGGCGGATCGTCGAGGAGTTCCTCGCCGCGGCGACCAGCGGCCGCACCGAACCCCTGGTGCGGCTGCTCACCCAGGACGCCGTCTCGGTCGGCGACGGCGGGGGGAAGGTCCCGGCCCGCGCGAAGGCGTTCGAGGGCGCGCTCGCGGTCGCGAAGTTCCTGCGCGGCCTGTTCAAGCCCAGCGAGGCCAAGCGGGCCCACATCGGCGGCGCGGCCGAGATCCACGTCGCGATCGCCAACGGCGGTCCCGCCGTCGTGGCGGTCGTGGACGGCCGGGTCGTCGGGATCACCTGCCTGGAGGTCACCGCCGACGGCATCGCCGCCGTGCGCAGCCAGGTCAACCCCGACAAGCTCGTCCGCGCGACCGGACAGTGGGCCGCCGAGGACCACGGGAGGGCCCCGCTCGTCGTCCTCTGAACCCTCCGACCCGATGTGACGTGCTTCACACTCCGACCCTGTCAGGAAATCCCGGGCTGCCCGGTTCAAGGGGCGAAACCGCGCAGAGACAGCGGCGGAACCTCCAGACAGGAGCACGGACATGCAGCACCGCATCGTCGTCCTCGGAGCCGGCTACACCGGAGCCGTCGCCGCCGGCCGCCTCGCCAAGCGGCTGCACCGCGAGGACGTCGCCATCACCCTCGTCAACCCCGAGCCCGACTTCGTCGAGCGGGTCCGGCTGCACCAGCTCGCGGCCGGCCAGGACCTCAGGCCCCGGCCGTTCGACGAGATGTTCGCGGGCACCGGCGTGGCACTGAAGCTCGCGAAGGTCACCGCCGTCGACGTGGACCGCAAGAGCGTGACCGTCACCGCCGCGAACGGCCACGGCCGGGAGGAGCTGGCGTACGACACCCTGGTCTACGCCCTCGGCAGCGGGTGGAACGACGGGGGTGTCCCCGGCACCGCCGAACACGCCCACGACATCTCCGGCCGCCCCGGCGCCCTCCGCCTCCGCGACCGGCTCGCCGCCCTGGAGGCCGGCCGGCCCGTTACCGTCATCGGCGGCGGCCTGACCGGCCTGGAGGCCGCGACCGAGATCGCCGAGGCCCGCCCCGACCTCGACGTCGCCCTGGCCGCCCGCGGCGCCCTCGGCGACTGGCTCTCGGACAAGGGCCGCGCCCACCTGCGGAAGGTGGTGGACGGGCTCGGCATCACCGTCCACGAGAACGCCGCGGTCACCGCCGTGGCGGCGGACCGCGTGACGACCGCCGACGGCCGGGACATCCCCGCCGCGGTCACGATCTGGACCACCGGCTTCGCCGCCCACCCGATCGCCGCGGCCACCACCCTGGAACTCGCCGAGGGCGGCCGGATCGTGGTCGACGGCACGATGCGCTCGGTCTCCCACCCGGACGTGTACGCCGTCGGCGACGCCGCGATGGCGATCGGCCCGGAGGGCAAGCCGCTGCGCATGTCCTGCGCCTCGGGCGTCCCGATGGCCTGGCAGGCCGCCGACGCCCTCGCGGCCCGGCTCGCCGGCACCAAGGTCCCCCGCGTCCCCGTCCGCTACTTCCAGCAGTGCATCTCCCTCGGCCGCAGGGAGGGCCTGATCCAGTTCGTCACCGCCGACGACCGGGCGGTCGACCGCGCCCTGACCGGCCGCGTGGCCGCCCTCTACAAGGAACTGATCTGCAAGGGCGCGGCCTGGGGCGTCGCCAACCCGACCGCGGGCATGCCCTCCCGCCGCCGACGCATCGTCCGCCACGAGCTCCCCAGCCCCGCACGGGCGGAGGCCGTGGCCTGACACGGAGGGGCAACGGCTGGGGGCGCTGGGGGCACCTGATCTGCGGTTCGGTCCTAGCTTCGCGGCAGGCGGCGGCGCCAGTGGCGTTCGAAGATCACGTCGCCGCCCTCCAGGGCGCGCAGGTGGTCGTGGACGGTGAGGTGCCCGGCGTCGCAGCTCGCCTCGGAGCGGAGCTGCAGGGTGACGTCCCAGCCGATGTCCGTCCGCTCCAGCCGGAGCGTCCGGTCGGTCCTGGCCCGGGCGCCCAGCGGGTCGTCGGTCCGGATCCGGTACGCCTCCAGTACGTGCTCCTCCTCGGCGAGGCCGTCCGGGTGCACCGTCGCCCCGGCCGGCCGGGCAAGCTGCAGCCGCCACTCGCCCGCGGCCACGTCGTGCACCACCTGCCGCTCCGGATGCGAGACCAGCGGTTCGGGGTGCAGCTCGGCGGGGACGGGCGCCTGCTCGGGCGGGTCGAAGGTGACCGGCCCGCTGCCGGCGTCCGCCGCCAGGTGCCGCACCGGCAGCGTGAGGACCCCGCCCCCCCGGTCCACCCCCCCGCCAGCGACCCCGCCCAGCTCAGCGAGGAGCTGGCGGCGACCAGTGCCCGGCTGGCGGAGTCGCGC
>NZ_BAAALD010000096.1:0-29331 GCF_039528095.1 Kitasatospora arboriphila | reverse complement strand
CTAGCACGCCGCCCTCTCAAGGCGGTAGCGCCGGTTCGAATCCGGTCGGGGGTACTTTTGGGGTATGGTGTAATTGGCAGCACGAGTGATTCTGGTTCATTTAGTCTAGGTTCGAGTCCTGGTACCCCAGCCAACAAGCTCCGGGTGACCGGGGCTTTTTTGTTTTCCGGACCGTCCCGTTTCCCGGACCGTCCCGGAATTCCTGCGCGCAGCCCGAAGGGCCCGCCCCCGTGTTCCGGGGCGGGCCCTTCCGTCGTCGCCGGTGCGGGCGTCAGCCGCGGCGGAGCGCCTCGGTGAGGCGGTTGGCGGCCTCGATGATGGCCTGGGCGTGCAGCCGGCCCGGGTGGCGGGTGAGGCGCTCGATCGGGCCGGAGACCGAGACGGCGGCCACCACGCGGTTGGAGGGGCCGCGGACGGGCGCGGAGACGGACGCCACGCCCGGCTCGCGCTCGCCGATCGACTGGGCCCAGCCGCGGCGCCGCACGCCGCTGAGTGCCGTCGCGGTGAAGCGGGCGCCCTGCAGGCCGCGGTGCAGGCGCTCCGGCTCCTCCCAGGCCAGCAGGACCTGGGCGGCGGAGCCGGCCTTCATCGGCAGGGTGGAGCCGACCGGGACGGTGTCCCGCAGGCCCGAGAGCCGCTCGGCGGCTGCGACGCAGATGCGCATCTCGCCCTGGCGGCGGTAGAGCTGGGCGCTCTCGCCGGTGACGTCGCGCAGGTGCGTGAGCACCGGCCCGGCGGTGGCGAGGAGGCGGTCCTCGCCCGCCGCGGCGGAGAGCTCGGCGAGTCTGGGGCCGAGGATGAACCGGCCCTGCATGTCCCTGGTGACCAGGCGGTGGTGTTCGAGTGCGACGGCGAGTCGGTGGGCCGTGGGCCGCGCCAGACCGGTGGCGGCGACCAGCCCCGCCAACGTGGCGGGGCCAGACTCCAGTGCGCTCAGCACCAGAGCGGCCTTGTCGAGAACGCCGACGCCGCTAGTGTTGTCCATGTCTCGATACTGCAGTCTCAGTGGGCGAGACGCAAGTTCAATCTTCCGAGAAAAGCGCCACTCTTGATGCAGCAGCCCGGGAGACACCCAGGATGGACCCTCACCAAAGCGTCCACATCCTGGACAGACGATCCGGCGTGCAGGTCGCGACTCCGCAGCGAGCCTCACCAGGGCAGCACCGGAAGAGACCCCGACGACACGAGAAGGCCGGCAATGCGGCCGGCTGGAGGGAAAGCGATGGGACGGACACTCGCAGAGAAGGTCTGGGACGACCACGTCGTCCGGCGCGCCGAGGGCGAGCCCGACCTCCTCTTCATCGACCTGCACCTGCTGCACGAGGTCACCAGCCCGCAGGCGTTCGACGGCCTCCGGCTGGCCGGCCGCAAGGTCCGCCGCACCGATCTCACGATCGCCACCGAGGACCACAACACCCCGACCCTCGACATCGACAAGCCGATCGCCGACCCGGTCTCCAGGGTCCAGCTGGAGACGCTGCGCAGGAACGCCGCCGAGTTCGGCGTGCGCATCCACTCGCTGGGCGACGTCGAGCAGGGCGTCGTGCACGTCGTCGGCCCGCAGCTGGGCCTCACCCAGCCCGGCACCACCGTGGTCTGCGGCGACTCCCACACCTCCACCCACGGCGCCTTCGGCGCACTGGCGTTCGGCATCGGCACCAGCCAGGTCGAGCACGTGCTGGCCACCCAGACGCTGCCGCTGGCCCCGTTCAGGACGATGGCCATCACCGTCGAGGGCGAACTGCCCGAGGGCGTCACCGCCAAGGACCTGATCCTCGCCATCATCGCCAAGATCGGCACCGGCGGCGGCCAGGGCTACGTCCTGGAGTACCGCGGCTCCGCCATCCGCAGCCTCTCCATGGAGGCCCGGATGACCATCTGCAACATGTCCATCGAGGCGGGCGCCCGGGCCGGCATGATCGCCCCCGACGACACCACCTTCGACTACCTCAAGGGCCGCCCGCACGCCCCCGAGGGCGAGGACTGGGACGCCGCCGTCGCGTACTGGCGCACCCTGGCCACCGACGAGGACGCCGTCTTCGACGCCGAGGTGTTCATCGACGCCGCCTCGCTGACGCCGTTCGTCACCTGGGGCACCAACCCGGGCCAGGGCGCCCCGCTCGGCGCCAACGTCCCGAACCCCGAGGACTTCGAGGACCCGCAGGAGCGGATCGCCGCCGAGAACGCCCTGAAGTACATGGGCCTGGAGGCCGGCACCCCGCTGCGCGAGGTCCCCGTCGACGCCGTCTTCGTCGGCTCCTGCACCAACGGCCGGATCGAGGACCTGCGGGCCGCCGCCGACATCCTGGACGGCCGCCGGGTCGCCGAGGGCGTGCGGATGCTGGTCGTCCCCGGCTCCGTCCGGGTCGCCCTGCAGGCCGTCGAGGAGGGCCTGGACAAGGTCTTCACCGCCGCCGGCGCCGAATGGCGCCACGCGGGCTGCTCGATGTGCCTCGGCATGAACCCGGACCAGCTGGCCCCGGGCGAGCGCTGCGCCTCGACCTCGAACCGCAACTTCGAGGGCCGCCAGGGCAAGGGCGGCCGCACCCACCTGGTCTCCCCGCAGGTCGCCGCCGCGACCGCCGTGCTGGGTCACCTGGCCTCGCCCGCAGACCTGTCCGACCGCGTCGCCGTGGAGGCCTGAGCCATGGAGAAGTTCACCACCCACACCGGCCGGGCCGTCCCGCTGCGCCGCAGCAACGTGGACACCGACCAGATCATCCCGGCGCACTGGCTGAAGAAGGTCACCCGCTCCGGCTTCGAGGACGGCCTGTTCGAGGCCTGGCGCAAGGACGAGGACTTCGTCCTCAACCGCCCCGAGCGGCAGGGCGCCAGCGTCCTGGTGGCCGGCCCCGAGTTCGGCACCGGCTCGTCCCGCGAGCACGCCGTCTGGGCGCTGCAGAACTACGGCTTCCAGGCCGTGATCTCCTCGCGCTTCGCCGACATCTTCCGCGGCAACTCGCTGAAGAACGGCCTGCTGACCGTCGTCCTGCCGCAGGAGACCGTCGAGCGGCTGTGGGAGCTGGTCGAGGCCGACCCGACCGCCGAGATCACCGTCGACCTGGAGGCCCGCGAGGTCCGCGCCGAGGGCGTGACCGCCTCCTTCGAGCTCGACGACAACGTCCGCTGGCGCCTGCTGAACGGCCTGGACGACATCAGCATCACGCTGCAGAACGAGGCCGACATCGCCGCTTTCGAGGCGACCCGCCCCTCGTTCAAGCCGCGCACCCTGCCGGTCGCCTGACCGACCGCAACTCCGCGCGTACGCCGGATGGCCCGCCTCCCCTCGGGGGGGCGGGCCATCCGCCGTTCGGCCCCCCGAGTGCATCGCCGCGGCCCTTCGGACCGGCCGGAGTTCGAGTCCGAGTTCGGGTCTGACGCCGACTCGGAACAGCACCGGGCATTTGCCCAAGACCCCCCTTGCGCAGGGCACATCACAACAGATGGCACAATCGTTGCATGCACCGGCACGACGAACCTCCGTACGCGGGCGGCGATCCCGCGCACCCGGAGGTGAACGGCGGTGCAGCCGGCGGTCGAATTGACGGCCGGACGGACGACCAGACCTCACCTGCTGAGGAACCGGACGACCCGGAAGCCGAAGCGCTCTTCGCGCTTGTGGCCGAGCGGTTGAAGCAAGCCCACGCTCGCGTATCTGCGCTGAACGTGTCAGCGGAAGCAAAGACCGCTCTCATCCGTCAACTGCTGATCGTCACGGAGACCGCCAAGCGCGATCTCCCGGGGGCGGCCCGGCGGTTGAGTCGCTTTGTGCAGGACCTCGACGCGGGGCGCCCGCCGCTCGGCTGAGGACGCGAACGCGCAAATCCATTGCGACACTAGGGTGATTCACGCGTTTGGTAATTGAAAGTCCGCAGATACATACCTAACGTGCGAAATGAACGGATGGATTCATCCGGCGCCCGTTTCCGAAGGGGAAGACGTGAACAAGGCTCAGCTTGTCGAAGCGGTGGCCGAGCAGCTGGGCGGTCGCAAGGCTGCCGCAGAGGCCGTCGACGCAGTGCTCGACACCATGGTGCGTGCCGTCGTGGCCGGTGACCGGGTCTCGGTCACCGGCTTCGGCACCTTCGAGAAGGTGGAGCGCTCCGCGCGCTTCGCCCGCAACCCGCAGACCGGTGAGCGCGTCAAGGTCAAGAAGACCTCCGTTCCGCGCTTCCGTCCCGGCCAGGGCTTCAAGGACCTCGTCAGCGGCTCCAAGAAGCTGCCGAAGGAAGGCCCCTCGGTCAAGAAGGCCCCCAAGGGCTCGCTCACCCCGGGCAAGAGCGGCGCCACCACGGCCGCCGCCAAGCGCGCCGCCACCAAGCGCGTCGCGGCCGCCACCGGCACCGCCGCCGCGGCCACCAAGAAGACGGCCGCGAAGAAGGCGGCTCCCGCCAAGACCGCCGCGGCGGCGAAGAAGACCACCGCGACGGCGAAGAAGGCGGCTCCCGCCAAGACCGCCGCGGCGGCGAAGAAGACCGCCCCGGCGAAGAAGACCACGACGCGCAAGACCACCGCGCGCAAGACCGCCGCCAAGTAGCCTCTGTCGGCCCTTCGGGCGACGGCCGGTCAGAGCACGGCGCGAGATCGGAGCACGGCGAGAGCTGCGGCGGCCCGCGGATCCGGGATTCCGGAGGCGGGCCGGCGCAGCTCTTCCGCGTGCGGTGGCGCCGTCCCGGCCGGGCCGGGCGGCGGTACGGGGGAGGGGCTCAGCCCTCGGCGCCCGGGTCGGGGAAGGTCTGCAGCGTCACGAAGACCACGCGGCGCCCGGCGCCCTCGCCCTCGGTGCGGATCCGCACCCGCTGGCCGGGCCGCAGCAGCCGCAGGCCGCCGGCGTCGAAGGCCGCCGCGTCGAAGGGCACCGGCGTGCCGTCGTCGAGCAGGACGGAGCCCGCCCGGGTGCCGGGATCGAAGGTGAACGCGGTGGCCTGCATGGCCGCAAGCATAGCGAGCGGTCACACCAGGGCGGCCGCCGCGGCGGCCGTCCGAGGCCCCACGCCGAGGGCCAGCGCCTCGCGCAGGTCCTCCCCGGTGTCCACGTCCCGCCGCACCGAGGCCACGTCGGCCAACTCCAGTTCGCACGCACCGCCGAGGGCGTGCCGCAGCCGCGAGCCGTCCCCGAAGGCGGGCCGCAGCGCGCCGCCGGACGGCGCGGCGAGCAGGGTGGTGCCCAGGCCCGGGGAGTCCGCCAGGAAGGCCCGGCGGCCGGACGGCACCGCGGCCAGCACACGGGCGAGTTCGGCCGGCCGCAGGGCCGGCAGGTCCGCGGAGAGCGCCGCCACCGGGGCGTGCGGGGCGAGCGCCGCGGCGCGCGCGGCACCGTGCGCCAGGGCCGCGTTGAGGCCGCCACCGGGCTCGTCCGGCACCACCAGCGCACCGAGGCGGGCGAGTTGCTCCGCGGCCGCGGCGTCCCGGGTCACCGCGAGCACCCGGGCCACCGCCGGGCAGGCCAGTGCGGCCCGCGCGGTGTCCAGGGCGAAGGCCAGCGCCAGCCGCGGGCGGTGCGGCCCGGCGAACGGCCCCAGCCGGCTCTTGGCCACCGCGGGCGGCTTCACCGGCAGCACCAGCGACCACAGCGCCGGGGCCGGTGGCAGCGGCGGACGGCCGGCGGGGCGTACGGTGTCCTCGGTCATCGGCGCCATTGTGGCGTCGGCTCCCGGGCCCGGGCCAGGCGGCCGCGATTCGCGTGCGTTTGGTCACTCGCCCGGGGCCTGCCCAGGGCGGCTGCTCGACAGCCGGTCCGCCCGCGGGTGAGACTGGTCGGCGCCCCGGGCCCTCCCGGCCGTCCCGGCCGGTGGAGAGCAGCAGGTCACACCCCGTCGAAGCGCGGCAGCGAACGGCGTACGGGGGCCGGCGCCGGGGCCCCGCCCGGGCACACCGGGCGGCGATCGAGGACCGCGGCACCCCACGTGCCGCACCGGATGAGGAGGAGCTGGGTGGCCCGCCGCTCGTACGCCAGTTTCGGCAACGCCGACTACGGGATCTGGTACCGCTTCGCGGCGGTCCTCGTGAAGCCGGTGACCAATGCGCTGGCGAAGACCGAATGGAGCGGCTGGGAGAACCTGCCGAAGGAGGGCGGCTTCATCGCGGCCGTCAACCACAATTCGGTGATCGACCCGGTGTTCTACGCCCACTGGCAGTACAACAGCGGCCGCCCGCCGCGGATACTCGGCAAGTCCCAGCTGTTCTCGGTGCCGTTCATCGGCTTCATGCTGCGCAAGACCGGCCAGATCCCGGTGTTCCGCGAGTCCACCGACGCCGCCGAGGCGTTCCGGGCCGCCATCGACGCCATCGACGGAGGCCAGTGCGTGCAGTTCTACCCGGAGGGCACGCTGACCCGCGACCCCGACCTGTGGCCGATGACCGGCAAGAGCGGTGCCGCCCGCGTCGCGCTGATGACCGGTGCGCCCGTCATCCCGGTCGCCCACTGGGGCGCACACGAGATCATCCCGCCGTACGGCCGCGGCGGTAAGGGCAAGTACCACCTCTTCCCGCGGCACAAGGTGACGGTCGCCGCCGGACCGCCCGTCGACCTGAGCAAGTACCAGGGCCAGGAGCTCACCGCGCAGGTCCTCAGGGACGCCACCGAGGACATCATGGCGGCCATCACCGCCGTCCTGGAGGGCATCCGCGGCGAGCAGGCCCCCGCCGAGCGCTACGACATGCGCAAGGCCGCCCGCGAGCGCGCCGCCGCCGCGGCCGCCAAGCGCGACCGGGCCCGCAAGGGCGGCGCCGAGGAGCGTGCCGAGTGACCCGCTGCGCCGTCTTCGGCACCGGATCCTGGGGCACCGCCTTCGCGATGGTGCTCGCCGACGCCGGCTGCGACGTGGTGCTCTGGGGGCGCCGCAAGGAGCTCGTCGACGCGATCGACCGCACCCACGAGAACCCGGACTACCTGCCGGGCATCGCCCTGCCCGCCCGCGTGCGGGCCACCACCGACGCCGCCGAGGCGCTGGCCGGCGCCGACTTCGCGGTGCTCGCCGTGCCCTCGCAGACCCTGCGCGCCAACCTGGCGGCCTGGGCGCCGCTGATCGAGCCGCAGACCGTCCTGGTCAGCCTGATGAAGGGCATCGAGCTCGGCACCGCGGAGCGGATGAGCGAGGTGATCCAGGAGGTCGCCGGGGTCGGACCGGAGCGCGTCGCGGTGGTCTCCGGCCCCAACCTGGCCATGGAGATCGCCCGTCGGCAGCCGGCCGCCAGCGTGGTCGCCTGCACCGACGAGGCCGTCGCCCAGCGCTTCCAGAAGGCCTGCCACACGCCGTACTTCCGGCCCTACACCAACACCGACGTGGTGGGCTGCGAGCTCGGCGGCGCGGTCAAGAACGTCATCGGCCTGGCCGTCGGCATGGCGGCCGGCATGGGACTCGGCGACAACACCAAGGCCACCCTGATCACCCGCGGCCTGGCCGAGACCACCCGGCTCGGCCTCGCGCTCGGCGCGGACGCCCACACCTTCGCCGGCCTCGCCGGGATGGGCGACCTGGTCGCCACCTGCTCCTCGCCGCTGTCGCGCAACAACACCTTCGGCATGAACCTCGGCCGGGGCATGACCCTGGAGGAGACCGTGGCCGCCACCAAGCAGACCGCGGAGGGCGTGAAGTCCTGCGAGTCGGTGCTCGACCTGGCCCGGCGCAACGGCGTCGACATGCCGATCGTCCAGGCCGTGGTGGACGTCGTCCACAACGGGCGCCCCACCCAGGAGGTGCTCGCCGGTCTGATGGCGCGCTCGGCGAAGCCGGAGCGACGGTGACCGGAACCGCGGGTTTCGCACGGTAGTCTCACGTCCGATATGAGCATCGAACAGACCTCCCCGAACCAGCCCGGGGGCAAGCCCCGGGTCGCGATCGTCTTCGGTGGCCGCAGCTCCGAGCACGGCGTCTCGGTCGTCACGGCCGCGAGCGTGCTGCGCGCGATCGACCGGAGCAAGTACGAGGTGCTGCCCATCGGCATCACCCACGAGGGCCGCTGGGCGCTGGTCGGCGACGAGCCGTCCCGGATGGCCATCACCGACGGCAAGCTGCCCGACGTCGACCAGGTCGCCGAGTCCGCCGAGGGCCAGGTCTCGCTGCCGGCCGCGCCGGGCAACCGCGAGGTCGTCCTCAGCGAGCCCGGCAGCGCCCCCAAGGTGCTCGGCGAGGTCGACGTCGTCCTGCCGCTGCTGCACGGCCCCTGGGGCGAGGACGGCACCATCCAGGGCATGCTGGAGCTCTCCGGGGTGCCGTACGTCGGCTCCGGCGTGCTGGCCAGCGCGGCCGGCATGGACAAGGAGTTCACCAAGCGCATCCTCGACTCGCACGGCATCGGCGTCGGCGACTGGACGGTCGTCCGCCCGCGCGACTGGGAGACCGAGGAGGGCCGCGCCGCCGCCCGCGAGCGGATCGCCGCGCTCGGCCTGCCGCTGTTCGTGAAGCCCTGCCGGGCCGGCTCGTCCATGGGCATCAGCAAGGTCAAGGACCTCGCCGACCTGGACGCGGCGATCGAGGAGGCCCGCCGCCACGACCCCAAGATCATCGTGGAGCGGGGCGTCGAGGGCCGCGAGATCGAGTGCGCCGTCCTGGAGTTCGAGGACGGGCCGCGCGCCAGCCTGCCCGCCGAGGTCCTGGTCGGCGGCGACTTCGAGTTCTACGACTTCGAGGCCAAGTACATCGACTCCTCCGAGGTCGAGATCCCGGCGAAGCTCACCGCCGAGGAGACCGCCGAGATCCGCCGCCAGGCCGTCGCGGCCTTCGAGGCGCTCGGCTGCGAGGGCCTCGCCCGGGTCGACTTCTTCCTGCTGAACGACGGCCGGTGGATGGTCAACGAGATCAACACCATGCCCGGCTTCACCCCGATCTCCGCCTACCCGAAGATGTGGGAGGCCACCGGGATGCCCTACCCGGAGCTGATCGACCGTCTGCTGCAGGCGGCCCTGCGCCGCTCCACCGGCCTGCGGTAATCGCCGGGCGGCCCCGGGGCGACCACTCGGGGGCGTGGGGAACCGCGCAGTTCCCCGCGCCCCTTCGGGGTTGCCCGTCGGGGCTTTCTCAGAGGCCCTCGGGAACGGCCGTCTTCACCGCGTCGGAGATCGCCGGGATCGGGTCGGCGTAGTTCGGGAAGGCGCCCTTGGGCACCAGCACCTCGACGTACGCCTTGCGCAGCGTGGTCACGAAGCGGTACCCGCCGTCGCCGTCCTCGGCGAAGCCCCACTGCACCCCGTTGATCTCGGGGGAGTTCTTCAGCGGGTCGTCGTCGAGGTACGCGGGCCGCTCGATGCCGCAGCGCAGCACCGTCCGCGGCGAACTCGCCCAGGCGGCGGTGTACGGCGAGGCGGGTGACGGGTCCCTGCGGTCGTGGCCCTGGACGGACTGCGGCAGTGCTCGGTCCAGCGCCTCGCAGTACCGCGCCACCGCGGCGGACGGCACCGGCGGCGCGACCTCGTCACCGCCGCCGTTGCCGACGAGCAGCAGCACGCACCCCAGCAGCGCCGCGGGCGGGGCGAGCCAGCGGACGGGGGTGGGGAGCGACGCGAACGGACGGGAGGAAGCCACCCGCCGATGGTATCCGCGCCTACAGGCGGACCACCGGACAGGTCAGCGTGCGCGTGATGCCCTCGATCTGCTGCACCTGGGCGACCACCAGGCGGCCCAGGTCGTCGATGGACTCGGCCTCGGCGCGCACGATCACGTCGTACGGGCCGGTGACGTCCTCGGCCTGGACGACGCCTTGGATCTTGGCGATGGACTCGGCGACCGCGGTGGCCTTGCCCACTTCGGTCTGGATCAGGATGTACGCCTGTACCACGGGAGACCTCCAGGCGGCTGGGTGGTGGGCTGGCCGTCAGTCCGATCACCACGCTACCGCGCCCCTCCCCTGGGAGGGGAGACTTCTGCGGGGGTCGAGGGCGTACGCTGCGCGCGGGGGCGCGCGAGGACCGCGCCGGTTGAGTTGAGAGGACGGCAGATGCAGGGGACCGTGGGCGAGCTCGGCGAGTTCGGACTCATCAGGGAGCTCACCGCCCGGCTCGAGCCGACACCGGCCGTCGACCTCGGCCCCGGTGACGACGCGGCCGTGGTGAAGGCCCCCGACGGCCGGGTGGTGGCCACCACCGACGTGCTGATCGAGGGCCGGCACTTCCGCCGGGACTGGTCCACCGCCTACGACGTGGGCCGCAAGTCCGCCGCGCAGAACCTCGCGGACGTGGCCGCGATGGGCGCCGTGCCGACCGCGATCCTGCTGGGCTTCGTCGCCCCGGCCGACCTGCCCGCGACCTGGGCCACCGAGCTGATGGACGGGCTGCGCGACGAGTGCAAGGTGGCCGGCGCCGCCGTCGTCGGCGGCGACGTGGTGCGCGGCGACGCCGTCACCCTCGCCATCACCGCCCTCGGCGACCTGCAGGGCCGCCGCCCGGTGCTGCGCTCCGGCGCCCAGGTGGGCGACGTGGTCGCCGTCACCGGCTGGCTGGGCTGGTCCGCGGCCGGGCTGACGGTCCTCCAGCGGGGCTTCCGCTCGCCGAGGGCCTTCGTCGAGGCGCACCGCCGTCCCGAGCCGCCGTACCACGCCGGCCCGGCCGCCGCGGACCTCGGCGCCACCTCGATGGTCGACGTCAGCGACGGCCTGGTCGCCGACCTCGGGCACGTCGCCGCGGCCAGCGGGGTGGACATCGACCTGCGGGCCGCCGACTTCGACGTCCCCGCGCAGATGGCCGACATCGGGCAGGCGGTCGGCGTGGACCCGCTGCTGTGGGTGCTCTCCGGCGGCGAGGACCACGCCATCGTGGCGACCTTCCCCAAGAGCGTGCAGCTGCCCGCCCGGTGGCGGGTGGTCGGCGAGGTCGTGCGCACCGCGCGGCCGGGCCGCGGCGGCCGGGTCACCGTCGACGGGGCGCCCTGGGAGCGGGTCGGCGGCTGGGACCACTTCGCCGCCGAGTGACCCCGAACGGGTGAGCCGGGGCCGGGCGCGGTGGGGCCGCCGGGACGGTAGCAGCGCGTAGTCTTGCCGTGGTGCCGGGGCGGCCGACCCGTCCGGCCCGGCCGCCCGGTGCCGACCGGCCCCGGACCGCCACGACTCGGGGCCGCCCGCCCCAGGGAGACCAGGCGACCATGCGTATCGGCGTCCTCACCAGCGGCGGCGACTGCCCCGGCCTCAACGCGGTCATCCGTTCCATCGTCCACCGCGGCACCGACGTGCACGGGGACGAGATCGTCGGCATCGAGGACGGCTTCCTCGGTCTGATCGAGGGCCGGGCCCGGACGGTGTCGCACGACGACGTCACCGGTCTGCTCACCCTCGGCGGCACCGTGCTCGGCTCCGCCCGGGTGCGGCGGGACCGCATCGAGCAGGCCGTCCTGGAGTGCCGCGCGCTCGCCGCCGACCTCGGCATCGACGCCCTGATCGCCATCGGCGGCGAGGGCACGCTGACCGCCGCCGGGATGTTCAGCGACGCCGGGCTGCCCGTGGTCGGCGTGCCCAAGACCA
Source organism: Kitasatospora arboriphila (assembly GCF_039528095.1). Classification (NCBI taxonomy): domain Bacteria; kingdom Bacillati; phylum Actinomycetota; class Actinomycetes; order Kitasatosporales; family Streptomycetaceae; genus Kitasatospora; species Kitasatospora arboriphila. The sequence goes on along the minus strand of NZ_BAAALD010000096.1, from coordinate 17,880 downwards.
TCGACAACGACATCGACGCCACCGACGTCACCTTCGGCTTCGACACCGCCGTGCACGTCGCCACCGAGGCGATCGACCGGCTGAAGACCACCGCCGAGTCGCACCAGCGGGTGATGGTGGTGGAGCTGATGGGACGGCACACCGGGTGGATCACCCTGACCGCGGGCATGGCCGGCGGGGCGCACGGCATCCTGATCCCGGAGAAGCCGTTCGACATCGAGGCCGTGGCACGGCTGGTCGAGGAACGCTTCCGGCGCGGCAAGAAGTTCGCCATCATCGCCGTCGCGGAGGGCGCCCGGCCGATGCCGGGCACGCTGCTCTTCGACCACGGCGGCCTCGACCAGTACGGCCACCAGACCTTCGGCGGCATCGGCAACAAGCTCGCCCGCGAGCTGGAGGGCATCCTCGGCACCGAGGCCCGGCCGGTGATCCTCGGGCACACCCAGCGCGGCGGCTGCCCGACCGCCCGCGACCGGGTGCTCGCCACGCGGTTCGGCTGGCACGCCGTCGAGGCCGTCCACAAGGGTGCCTTCGGGCACTTCACGGCCCTGCGCGGCACCGAGGTCGAGCTGCTGCCGATCGCCGACGGGGTGCGGGAGCTCAAGACGGTCCCGGAGTACCGCTGGCTGGAGTCGGAGGCCGTGCTCTGAGGCCTCCCCGGTAGGTTGTCGGGCATGGCTCCGACTGAACAGTCCTCCGTGTCCGCCGCCGGCTCCGCCGCTCCGCCCCGTGTGCTCACGGTGGCCGGTTCGGACAGCGGCGGGGGTGCCGGCATCCAGGCCGACCTCAAGGCGATGCTCGCGCTCGGCGTGCACGGGATGAGCGTGATCACCGCGGTGACCGCGCAGAACTCGCTCGGCGTCCAGGGCTACTGGGAGCTGCCGGCGGAGGCCGTCCGGGCGCAGTTCCGCAGCGTGGTCGACGACATCGGCGTGCAGGCGGTGAAGACCGGCATGCTGGCCTCGGTCGAACTGGTCGAGACCGTCTCCGAACTGCTGGCCGGCGTCGGCGCGCCCGTCGTGGTCGACCCGGTCGGGGTGTCCAAGCACGGCGACGCCCTGCTCGCCGCCGAGGCGGTCGCCACCGTCCGCGAGCGGCTGCTGCCGGTCGCGACGGTCGCCACCCCCAACCTGCACGAGGTGGCGCAGCTCACCGGGGTGGTCGTCGAGGACGAGAAGGACCTGCCCGCCGCCGCCGAGGCGGTCCTCGCGCTCGGCCCGCGCTGGGCGCTGGTCAAGGGCGGCCACCTGGCCGGCGAGGCCGTCGACCTGCTGGCCGGCGCCGACGGGGAGCGCCACTGGTACCGGGCGGCGCGCTACGACAACCGGCACACCCACGGCACCGGCTGCACCCTGGCCAGCGCGATCGCCGCCGAACTCGCCAAGGGCAGCACCGTGCCGGAGGCCGTCGGCGCCGCCAAGGAGTACGTCACCGGGGCGATCGCCGCCGGCTTCGCCCTGGGAGCCGGGATCGGCCCGGTCGACCACGGCTGGCGCACCCGCGGCTGACCGCCGCACCCCCGCGGGGGCCGGCGCCGGCCCCCGCGGAGCCGCCCCCCGGGCCGACGGCCCGCGGCGGTGCGGAACCGGCACGGCAGGACCGGCGGGGAACGCAGGAAAGCCGACCCACCCGAGGGTGGATCGGCTGTCCGGAGGACCGGCGTACCGGTCTGCGCGTCAGCGCGAGACCTTACCGGCCTTGATGCACGAGGTGCAGACGTTGAGCCGCTTCGGCGTCCGCCCAATCACAGCGCGCACCGTCTGAATGTTGGGGTTCCAACGACGGGGGGTACGGCGGTGCGAGTGGGAGATGCTGTTGCCGAAGCCCGGCCCCTTGCCGCAGACGTCGCAGTTGGCAGCCACAGGAGTCACTCCAAGACTTCAGATCAGGTACGTTCGAAAACCCCGGCTGAACCCACCGACACCACGCACGTGGGGCGAATCGGATCAAGGGGTGAGCCCGGGTTGTTCCGGGCAACCGGGAGAGCATACAACGCCTGCTCCCGAGCTACGAAACTACCATGTCGGCGCCGGTGATCGTGCCCGGGCGGCGCGCGGGCCCGGACGCTCCCGGCCGCGACGCCCCCGCCCGGCCCCGATAACCTGCCAGCATCGCCCCACCGCCACCGCCTCCGGCAGCCCCCGCGCCGGCGGGCGTTCCCGTGGCGTTCACCCGGAGGAGACCTGGTGCTGGACACGCTCGACGCCACGGCCGTCCGCACCTGGTGCCGGCTGGCGCTGACCGCCCTCGGCCAGGCCCGGGAGGAGATCGACGCGCTCAACGTCTACCCCGTCCCCGACGGCGACACCGGCACCAACCTCTACCTGACCGTCGAGTCGCCCGCGGGAACTCCGGAGTGATCCTCGCCCAGTGGCTGCGCGGCCTCGCCGAGGGCCTGGCCGACGGCGGCGACGCCCCCGCCCTGCGCCGCGCCCTGCCGCGCGCCGCCGAGGCCGCCTACCTGGCCGTCGCCGACCCGGTCGAGGGCACCCTGCTCACCGTCGCCGCCGAGGCCGCCCGCGCGGCCGCCGCCGAGGACGGCAGCCTCGCCGACACCGCGCGCACCGCCTGCAGCGCCGCCCGCGCCGCCCTCCAGCACACCCCCGAGCAGCTCGACGTCCTCGCCGAGGCCGGCGTGGTCGACGCCGGCGGCCGCGGCCTGGTCGCCGTCCTCGGGGCGCTCGCCGACACCGTCCTCGGCCACACCCCGATGGGCCCGATGGCGCTGCGCCACGAGACCGTCCGGCCGCTCCCCGCCCACCACGACGACTGCGAGGGCCACGCCCGGCTGCCCGGCCACCCCGCCTTCGAGGTCATCTATCTGCTGGAGGCCGAGGAGGACGCGATGCCCGCCCTGCGCACCCGGCTCGCCGCCCTCGGCGACTCCCTGGTGGTCGGCGGCGGCGACGGCCTGTGGAACGTCCACGTGCACGTCGACGACACCGGCGCCGCCCTCGTGGCCGGCGTCGAGGCCGGCCGGCCCTACCGGATCCGGATCACCCACTTCGCCGAGGCCGCGGCCCGCGCCGGCGCTGGCAGCCGCCCCGAGCCCTCCGCCCCCGCCCGCGCGGTGCTCAGCGTGGTCAGCGGCCACGGCCTCGCCGAGCTCTGCGAGCAGGCCGGCTCGGCCGTGCTGCACGCCGACCCGGACCGCCCGCCGGTCAGCGCCGAACTCGCCGACGCCGTCCGGCGCTGCGCCGCCCGCGAGGTGATCGTGCTGCTCAACGACCCCGAACTGCGCGCCGCCGCCGGGGCCGCCGCCGACCAGCTCCGCGAGGAGGGCGTGCGGATCGCCGTGCTGCCCACCCGCTCGCCCGTCCAGGGGCTCGCCGCCCTCGCCGTCCACGACGCCGGCCGCCGCTTCGACGAGGACGTGGTCGCCATGACCTCCGCGGCCGGCGCCACCCGGCACGCCGAACTCGCCGTCGCCGAGGGGGAGTCCTGGACGATGGCGGGCGTCTGCCAGGCCGGCGACGTGCTCGGCCTGATCGACGGCGACGTCGCCGTCATCGGCACCGACGCCGCTGAGACCGCCGCCACCCTGCTCGACCGGATGCTCGCCGCCGGCGGCGAACTCGTCACCCTGGTGCTCGGCGCGGACGCCCCCGGGCACCTCGCCGAGGACCTCGTCGCCCACGCCCGGCGGCAGCGCCCCGAGGTCGACACGGTCGTCTACCACGGCGGCCAGGAGTCCGAGCTGCTGCTCATCGGCGTGGAGTGAGGCCGCGCGCGCCCGCGCTGTCGTCGCCGTGGTGTCCAATAGGGCGTGATGGGCGCTCTCGATGAACCACTGACCAAGCTGGTCGGCGACCGCACCGCCAAGGTCCTCGCCGACTCCCTCAAGCTGCGCACGGTCGGCGACCTGCTGCACCACTACCCGCGCCGGTACGTCGAGCGCGGCCAGCTCACCAGCCTCGACGAGCTGGAGGTGGACGAGCACGCCACCGTCCTCGCCCGGATCGAGAAGGTCACCCTGATCCCGTTCCGCGGCCGCAAGGGCGACCGGCTGGAGGTGATCGTCACCGACGGGCGCAGCCGGCTCACCCTCGTCTTCTTCAACCAGGGCTGGCGGCAGAAGGAGCTCCGCCCCGGCGCGCAGGGCCTGTTCGCCGGCAAGGTCGGCCTCTTCAACCGCACCCGGCAGCTCGCCTCGCCCGACTACCAGCTGCTCGACGAGGACGCCGACACCGGCGCCGCGAGCGCCTTCGCCGGCCGGCTCATCCCGGTCTACCCGGCCAGCGCCCAGATGCCCAGCTGGAAGCTGGTCAAGTGCGTCGAGATCGCCCTGGACAAGCACCTCGCGGACGTCGGCGAACCGCTGCCCGCCGAGCTGCGCGCCGCGCACGGGCTGATCCCGCTGCCCGAGGCCCTCGAACTGATCCACCGGCCGCGCACCCAGGCCGACCGCGAACGCGCCCAGGACCGGCTGCGCTGGGACGAGGCCTTCGTCCTCCAGGTCGCGCTGGCCCGCCGCCGCGCCGCCGACTCCGCCCTGCCCGCCACCGCCCGGCACCGCCGCCCCGACGGCCTGCTCGACGCCTTCGACGCCCGGCTGCCCTTCCGGCTGACCGACGGTCAGCAGAAGGTCTGCGCCGAGATCTTCGACGACGTCGCGAGCGAGCACCCGATGCACCGGCTGCTGCAGGGCGAGGTCGGCTCCGGCAAGACCCTCGTCGCGCTGCGCGCCATGCTCGGCGTGGTCGACGCGGGCGGCCAGGCCGTCATGCTCGCCCCCACCGAGGTGCTCGCCCAGCAGCACCACCGCTCGATCGTGGAGATGATGGGCGACCTCGCCGAGGGCGGCATGCTCGGCGGCTCCGAGCTCGGCACCAAGGTGGTGCTGCTCACCGGCTCCATGGGCGTGCCCGCCCGCCGCCAGGCGATGCTCGACATGGCCAGCGGCGACGCCGGCATCACCGTCGGCACGCACGCCCTGATCGAGGACAAGGTGCAGTTCCAGGACCTCGGCCTGGTCGTCGTCGACGAGCAGCACCGCTTCGGCGTCGAGCAGCGCGACGCGCTGCGCGCCAAGGGCGAACGGCCGGCGCACCTGCTGGTGATGACGGCGACGCCGATCCCGCGCACCGTCGCCATGACCGTCTTCGGCGACCTGGAGACCTCCGTCCTCGACCAGCTGCCGGCCGGCCGCTCGCCGATCTCCAGCCACGTGGTGCCCGCCGTCGAGAAGCCCAACTTCCTCGCCCGCACCTGGGAGCGGGTGCGCGAGGAGGTCGGCAAGGGCCACCAGGCGTACGTGGTCTGCCCGCGGATCGGCGACGAGCCCGAGGAGCCCCGGAAGAAGCGGAAGTCCGCGGAGGAGGACCTGGAGGACGTCGGCGCCGCGAGCGACGACCGGCGGCCGCCGCTGTCCGTGGTCGAGACGGCCGAGATGCTCGCGAAGGGGCCGCTCGCCGGGCTGCGGATCGAGATCCTGCACGGCCGGCTGGCGCCGGAGGCCAAGGACGACGTCATGAAGCGGTTCGCGGCCGGGCAGGTGGACGTGCTCGTCGCCACCACCGTCATCGAGGTCGGCGTCAACGTCCCCAACTCCACCGTGATGGTCATCATGGACGCCGACCGCTTCGGCGTCTCCCAGCTGCACCAGCTGCGCGGCCGGGTCGGGCGCGGCAGTGCGGCCGGCCTCTGCCTGCTGGTCACCGACATGCCGGCGGCGAGCCCGGCCCGCGGCCGGCTGGACGCGGTGGCCGGCACCCTGGACGGCTTCGAGCTGTCCCGGATCGACCTGGAGCAGCGCCGCGAGGGCGACGTGCTCGGCCAGGCGCAGTCGGGCGTGAAGTCCTCGCTCAAGGTGCTGAGCGTGCTGGTCGACGAGGACGTCATCGCCACCGCCCGCGAGGAGGCCACCCGCCTGGTCGCCGCCGATCCGGACCTCGCCGACCACGCCGACCTGCGCACCGCCCTGGAGAGCCTGCTCGACGAGGACCGCGCCGAGTACCTGGAGAAGGGCTGACGGACGGGCCCGGAGCCCCGGCGACTGTCAGTGCCCGGAGGGAGAATGGTGTTGTTCGGGCGCACTCCCAACATGCTTGCCCGGCACGACACTTGGGGGTCTCCATGGCATTCCGTCATCTCAACGAGCTGCCGCTCGGCGACAAGGTCTTCCGGATCGAGCTCGCGAGCGAGGACGACCGCGAGGTCACCCTCACCCTGAACGGCTGGCGCGAGGGGGCGGCGGCCACCCCGTTCGCTTCCGGCCGGCTCCGGCTGCCGGTCGAGGACGTCGCGAGCCTGCGGATCGCGCTCAACCGGGCGCTGCGCGCCCTCGCGATCGTCGCCGACGTCGCCGAGCCGATCCCCGACCGCGACGTGCTGCGCGAGCTGTACCCGGGCCACGGCGCCCCCTGGGTGCCGCAGCACGAGGAGGAGCTCGTCCGCCGCTTCCACGCCGGCGAGACGATCGCCCGGATCGCCGCCCGCTACGGCCGCACGCCGGACTCCGTCCGCACCAAGCTCCGCGAGCTCGGCCACGACCCGCGCCGCCCCGAGCACTGCCCGCCGGACGGCTGCCTGTCCTGGTCGCGGTTCGCCTCGCCGGCGCTGCTGGGGTCGGCCGCGCCCGCCGAGTGACGCACGGGGCCGCGCGGCGCGCTTGAATGGGGGAGCCCCGCCGGTCCGCCGACGGGGCTCCGCAGCGACAGGCACGAGAGAGGACCGCGCACCCCATGACCCGCGTCATCGCCGGCACCGCCGGCGGCCGCCGGCTGGCCGTACCGCCCGGCCGGACCACCCGACCCACCTCCGACAAGGCGCGGGAGGCGATGTTCTCCACGCTGGAGGCGCTGCGCGGCACCGTGCACGGGGCGCGGATGCTCGACCTGTTCGGCGGGTCCGGCGCGGTCGGCCTGGAGGCGCTCTCCCGGGGGGCGGAGCACGCGCTGCTGGTGGAGTCGGACGCGAGCGCGGCCCGGGTGATCCGGGAGAACGTGCGCACCCTCGGCCTGCCGGGTGCCGAGGTGCGCGCCGACCGGGCCGAGCGGGTGATCGCCGGGCCCGCCCCGGCGGTCCCCTACGACCTGGTGTTCATGGACCCGCCGTACTCGGTGACGGACGACGAGGTGCGCGAGATGCTGATCACACTCCGTGCCGGGGGCTGGATCGCGGAGGACGTTCTGGTCACCGTGGAACGCAGCACCCGCGGCGGCGAGTTCGGCTGGCCGGAGGGCTTCGAAGCGCTGCGCTCGCGCAGGTACGGCGAGGGCACCCTCTGGTACGGTCGCGCCGCCGACGAGGCCGATCGACACTCGTAGCACCGGTTACCCCACAAGGGAGCACACGACATGCGCCGCGCCGTCTGTCCGGGGTCCTTCGACCCCATCACCAACGGACACCTCGACATCATCGAGCGGGCCTCCCGGCTCTACGACGTCGTCCATGTCGCCGTCCTGATCAACAAGAACAAGCAGGGCATGTTCACCATCGAGGAGCGCATCGGGCTCATCGAGGAGACCACCGCCAAGCTCGGCAACGTGAAGGTCGAGTCGCACAACGGCCTGCTGGTCGACTTCTGCAAGGAGCGCGGCATCCCGGCCATCATCAAGGGCCTGCGCGCGGTCAGCGACTTCGACTACGAGCTGCAGATGGCCCAGATGAACCACGGCCTCAGCGGTGTCGAGACGCTCTTCGTGCCGACCTCGCCGACGTACAGCTTCCTCTCCTCGACCCTGGTCAAGGAGGTGGCCTCGCTCGGCGGCGACGTCTCGCACCTGCTGCCCGAGGCGGTGCACCGCCGGCTGGTCGACCGGATCGCCGAGCGCCGCGGCTGACGGCGGGGGCGGTCGTGTCCCGGCCGGGGCCGGACCGCCCCGGCCGGGAGGCCCGCTGTCGGGACGTAACCGGTCGAAACGGATAATCCTGGCGAACCGTCACAGCCTCCCGGCGCGGCCGGAACGCCCGGCCGTGCCGGATGTTGTGAGCCGCGCCCCCAGTGGCCGTACAGTCTGTAGTCCTGCCCCGCGGTGCCGTTCGCGCTTCGGGGCCTGCCTCCGCCAGGATCCCCGGCGGCACACGGAAAGACAGAAGCGCCCGTGGACGTGCAGCAGCAACTGGACGAGATCGTCGCGTCGGTGGAGAACGCCCGCGCCATGCCGATGTCGGCGTCGTGCGTGGTGAACCGGGCCGACCTGGTCGGCATGCTCCGTGACCTGAAGGCCGCGCTGCCCGCCGAGCTCGCGCAGGCCCAGTCGGTGGTCGCCGACCACCAGCAGATGGTCGCGGACGCCCACTCCCAGGCGGAGGAGATCATCCGCGGGGCGCACGACGAGCGCGGCTCGCTCATCTCCGACACCGAGGTCGTGATGCGCGCCCGGGCGGAGGCGGACCGGATCCTCGCCGAGGCCCGCGCCGAGGTGGAGGCCAAGCGCGCCGAGGCCGACGACTACGTCGACTCCAAGCTCGCCAACTTCGAGGTCGTGCTGACCAAGACGCTCGGCGCGGTCGGCCGCGGCCGGCAGAAGCTGCGCGGCGCGGGCGTGTACGAGCCCGAGGACGGGACGGGCGAGGACGGCGAGGAGTTCCAGCCGCGGGTCAGCCCCAGCCCGGAGGCCGACGAGTACGTCGACGCCAAGCTCGCCACCTTGGAGGCGGTGCTCGGCGCCACCCTGCAGGCGGTCGGCAAGGGCCGCGACAAGCTCCTCGGCAAGCAGCCCATCGACGAGCTCGGCGCCTACCTGGCCGCCGCCGACGAGGCCCAGCAGCAGAAGGACCGCGCCGAGGCGGTCGCCGCCGGCTTCGCGACCGAGGGCGAGGAGCAGCCCTGGTACCGCGAGGAGGTGCCGCAGCAGCAGGCCTGGCCCGACCAGACGCCCGCCGCGGCCGGCTGGCAGAACCCGGGCGAGGACCCGTACGGCAACCAGGGCGCCCCGCAGTACGCCGACGTGTACGGCGGCGGCTACGACCCCTCCGCGGGCGGCCAGGCCGACCCGTACGGCAACCAGTACGGCTATCAGCAGCCCGCCGTGGCCTACCAGGGCCAGGAGGGCGTGGCGGACGGCTACTACCAGCAGCAGGGCTACCAGACCGACCCGTACGGCAACCAGTACGGCTACCAGCAGCAGCCGCAGGCCCCGCTGCCGCACCAGCAGCAGGCCGGTCTGGACGAGACGAGCTTCTTCGACACCAGCATGATCGACATGACCAAACTGCGGGAGCTCGGCGGCCGCTGAGGGCGGAGGGTCGGGCACCGACTTTGGGCCTGGCCCGAGTCTCCGGTAGTCTGACCACTCCGGCCTGTTCGCACCGGCCCCGTCGCGTGCCCGCACACCGGTCACGCACATCACCGCAGAAGGATCCGCGGAACGCAGGGATGCGTACCGCCCCAGGAAGTCAGGACACCTTGAACCGCCTCGACCACCGCGACCCACTCGTGTTCGACACGCACGAACTCGGTCGTCGCCCCGGCTCGATGCGCACGGTGTCGCGGACCCTGGAGGCCCCGCAGGGCCTGGGCGTCGCGGAGGTCATCGGGGTCCCGGAGAAGAGCGAGATCTCGCTGGAGCTCCGCCTGGAGTCGGTCGTCGAGGGCGTGCTGGTCACCGGCACCGCCGAGGCGCACGTCGAGGGCGAGTGCGTGCGCTGCCTGGAGCCGATGGACGACGACCTGGAGGTCGACTTCCAGGAGCTCTACTACTACCCGGAGTCCGACGAGCGCCACCGCGCCCGGACGGCCGGGGCGGAGGACCTCGACGAGGACTCCGAGGACGAGACTTACCGACTGGAGGGCGATTTCTTCGACCTCCAGCCGGTGCTGCGTGACGCGGTGGTGCTCGCACTGCCGCTGCAGCCGGTGTGCCAGGACGACTGCCTGGGCCTCTGCTCCGAGTGCGGGGCACGCCTGAGCGACGACCCGGCCCACCACCACGACGCCGTCGACCCCCGGTGGGCGGCTCTGCAGGGACTCTCCGCCGCCCCCGGCGACGAGGGTGACGAGAACAAGAACAGCGACACCCGTGAGGGTCTCGCCGAGAACCAGGAGAAGTAGCCGTGGCTGTTCCGAAGCGGAAGATGTCGCGCAGCAACACGCGCCACCGCCGGTCCAACTGGAAGGCCGTCGCGCCCGCGCTCGTCGCGTGCGACCGCTGCCACGAGCCGAAGCTGGCGCACATCGCGTGCCCGAGCTGCGGCACGTACAACCGTCGCCAGGTCCTCTCGGTCTGATCGGCGGGGTGCACGGATCGATGTCGGACGGCAACTCCTCCCGCAAGCCGGGCCCTTCGAACGGGGGCAAGGGCGGCGGGCCGGCCTCGACCGAATACGACGTCCTGGAAGGGCGCCTCGGGTACGAGCTCGAGCGCGCCCTTCTGGTACGCGCCCTCACCCACCGCTCGTACGCGTACGAGAACGGCGGGCTGCCCACCAACGAGCGCCTCGAGTTCCTCGGCGACTCGGTGCTGGGCCTGGTGGTGACCGACACCCTCTACCGCCTCCACCCGGAGGTCGCCGAGGGCACGCTCGCCAAACTCCGCGCCGCGGTGGTGAACTCCCGCGCGCTCGCCGAGGTCGGCCGCGGCCTCGAACTCGGCACCTTCATCCGCCTCGGCAAGGGCGAGGAGGGCACCGGCGGCCGCGACAAGTCGTCGATCCTCGCCGACACCGTCGAAGCCGTGATCGGTGCGGTCTACCTCGACCGCGGCCTGGACGCCGCCACCGAGTTCGTCCACCGGCTGTTCGACCCGCTGATCGAGGAGTCCTCGCAGCTCGGCGCCGGCCTGGACTGGAAGACCAGCCTCCAGGAACTCACCGCCGCCGTCGGCATCGGCGTGCCCGAGTACGTGGTGTCCGAGTCCGGACCCGACCACGAGAAGACCTTCGACGCCGCCGCCCGCGTCGCCGGCCAGGACTTCGGGCACGGCAGCGGCCGCTCGAAGAAGGAGGCCGAGCAGAAGGCCGCCGAGAGCGCCTGGCGCGCCATCAAGGCCAAGTACGCCGAGAGCGCGCCCGACACCACCGGCTGAGGCGGCCCGCATGCCCGAGCTCCCCGAGGTCGAGGTCGTCCGCCGCGGCCTGGCCCGCTGGACGGCCGGCCGCACCGTCGCCGAGGTGCAGGTCCTGCACCCGCGCTCGGTCCGCCGGCACACCGCGGGCGGCGAGGACTTCGCCGCCCGCCTCGTCGGCACCACCTTCGGCGAGGCCCACCGCCGCGGCAAGTACCTCTGGGTGCCGCTCCCCGGCACCGGCCACTCGATGGTCGGCCACCTCGGCATGAGCGGGCAACTGCTCGTCCAGGACCCGGACGCCCCCGACGAGACCCACCTGCGGGTGCGGTTCCGCTTCACCGACGGAGGCCGCGAACTGCGCTTCGTCGACCAGCGGACCTTCGGCGGCCTCGCCGTCGAGGAGGCCGAGGACGACGACCCGGAGGCCACCCCCGTCTCGCTCGCCCACATCGCCCGCGACCCGCTCGACGGACGCTTCGACGACGCCGCCTTCGTCACCGCCCTGCGGGCCCGCCGGACGACCGTGAAGCGCGCCCTGCTCGACCAGACCCTGATCAGCGGCGTCGGCAACATCTACGCCGACGAGTCGCTCTGGCGCGCCAAGCTGCACTACGACCGGCCCACCACCGGCATCACCCGCCCCCGCGCCGCCGAACTCCTCGGCCACGCCCGGGACGTGATGAACGCGGCGCTCGCCGTCGGCGGCACCACCTTCGACAGCCTCTACGTGAACGTGAACGGGGAGAGCGGCTACTTCGCCCGCGACCTCGACGCCTACGGGCGCGAGGGCGAACCCTGCCACCGCTGCGGGACGCCGATCCGCCGGGCGGCCTGGATGAACCGCTCCAGCTACTTCTGCCCCCGCTGCCAGCCGGTGCCACGACAGCGATAGGCGTACGGCAGACCCCCACGCGCCCCTGAGGTGCTGCCCCTGAGGTGCTGCCCCGGGGCGGGTCTTCAGCGGTCGGCGAGTTCGGGCTGGTGGGGTTCGACGCCGTGGAGGGCGCCCTCGTCCTCGCCGAACCAGGCGACGCCGACGGCGCTGACCACCGCCAGGACGAAGCCGATCGCGGCCAGCCAGCCCAGGCCGTCCCGCGAGGAGTCGCCCAGCCAGATCACCCCGACCGCGCCCGGCAGCACCGTCTCGCCGACCACCAGCGCGGCGGTCGCCCCGTTCACCGAGCCGACCTGCAGGGCCACGGTGTGCAGGTACATCCCGCCGAGGCCGCCGACCAGGATGGTGTACAGCGCCGGGTCCGACACCAGCGCGACCAGGTCGAACGGGTCGACGCCGTCCAGGATCCGCACGCCGATGCCCAGCGCGCCGAAGCCGAGGCCCGACAGCAGGCCCGCCACGATCGCCCCGCTGCGTCCGAGGCGCCGCACCAGCAGGCTGCCGCCGGCGATCAGCACCACCGTCACCGCCAGCAGCCACCAGTGCACCGCCCGCGCGACCACGTGGTCGCCCTCCGGCCCGGCCGCCACGGCCAGCATCACCAGGGCCCCGCACAGCACGCCGATCGACAGCCACTCCAACTGCTTGAGCCGCAGCCCGAGCAGTCTGACGCTGAGCAGCGCGGTGATGACCAGGTTGGCGCTGATGATCGTCTGGGAGAGGAACAGCGGCAGCAGCCGTGCGGCCAGCGCACCCAGCCCGAACCCGACGAAGTCCAGCACCGTGCCGAGGATGAACTCCCACGTCACGGCGGCCTTCGCGGTCGAGGACAGGCTCGGGCCGCCGTGCTCGGTCAGCGACACCCCGCCCTCGGACCGGGCGGCCTCCTCGCGCGCCGAGCGCCGGGCGCCGAGCGCCTGCAGGACGGAGCCGGTGCCGTAGCAGGCGGATGCCGCGACGGCGGTGACGAGGCCGATGAACACGGGGGCTCCGATCATGAGCGGACTGGCAGGCACCACTATGCCCCGTCCGCGGCGGCGTCCGGCACCGCCGGGGGGTCTTCCGGCCGGTCGGCGGGGGAGGGATCAGACCGGGGGCGCAGATCGGGGCGCCCGACGTGCGACCGCAGGAGGGGGAGGGCGCGCCCGAGCGGTAGCGTCGGAGGCATGAGAACCCTCCTGCACCGCCCGGCGGTCGCGCTGACCGCGCTGCTGACCGGCGTGCTGCTGCTCCTCGCGCCGGCGGCGTCCGCGGCCGGCGTGCCCGACGCCGCGGCGACCCTCAAGCAGGGCAAGGTCTACGTCGACCCGTCGATGACCGGCCGTTTCTCCGAGGCCCAGGCCGCCGACCTGACCAAGAAGATCGCCGACACCGACAAGCCGATCTTCGTCGCGGTGGTCCCGGCGAACGACCAGTACCCCGCGGCCACCGTCGCCCGCGACCTGCGCACCGAGGTGGGCGTCGTCGGGGTGTACGCGATCTGGCGCGGTGAGCAGTTCAAGGCGTTCTCGGACCGCCAGGCCCTGCCGCCGGCCTCCGCGGACCGGATCGCCGGCGCCGCCTTCCGGGCCCACCCGAACGACATCAACGGCGCCCTCAACGACTTCGTCGACCAGGCCGCCCCGCAGACCCGTGGGCACGGCGTGGCCTCCGGCGGGGTGAGCACCGCCGCGATCGTGGTCCCGCTGGTGCTGCTGGCCCTGGCCGGCGGCGGCGTGCTGCTGCTCTTCCGGCGGGCCAGGCGCCGCAAGGAGGAGCAGCGCCGGGCCCAGCTCGCGCAGCTGCGGACGGTCGTCGACGAGGACATCACCGCCTTCGGCGAGGAGCTCGACCGGCTGGACTTCGACCCGCGGGCGGCCGACGCCGACGACGAGCAGCGCACCGACTACACCCGGGCGCTGGACGCCTACGAGCAGGCGAAGCAGCGGATGGACGCGGCCACCGGGCCGGAGGACGTCCGGCCGGTGACCGAGGCGCTGGAGGACGGCCGGTTCTCGCTGGCCGTGCTCGCCGCCCGCCGCGAGAAGCGGCCGCTGCCGGAGCGCCGTCCTCCTTGCTTCTTCGACCCGCGGCACGGCCCGTCCGCGGAGGACGCCGACTGGGCGCCGGCCGGCGGGGCGCCGCGCAGCGTCCCGGTCTGCGCGCAGGACGCCGCCCGGCTGCGTTCGGGCCTGGACCCGGACGTCCGCACGGTGCCCACCGAGCACGGCCGCGAGCCGTACTGGAACGCCGGGCCCGCGTACAGCCCCTGGGCCGGCGGTTACTTCGGCTCGGGCATGCTGCCCGGGCTGGTCGCCGGCACCGTGCTCGGTTCGGTGCTGGCCTCGCCGGGCAGCGCCTGGGCCGCCGACGGCTACCAGGGCGGCCCGGAGGGCGGCGAGTACTCCGGCGCCGACTTCGACCAGAACGACTTCGGCGGCTTCGACGGGGGCGGCGGAGGGGACTTCGGCGGCGGCGGGGGCGGGGACTTCGGCGGCGGCTTCTGAACCGCCGGTCCGTGCGCCCCGCCGCCGGCGCGCGGCCGGGCGGGTGAATCCGGCCCGCCGCGTGCCGGCCACCCGTCCGAGGGACTCGCGAAGGGCTTCGCAGGGTCGCGGAGGTGCCGTGCGGGTGCGGTGAAACCACTTCGCACCGACCGTCCGGGGTCGCACTATGGTCGTGGCATGCACGGTCACGACAGTTACGGCCATCACACGCTGGGGCACGACGGTGTCCGGCCGGTCCGGGTCACCGCCTGGGTCCGCGGCCGGGTCCAGGAGGTCGGATTCCGGTGGTGGACCAGGGCCCGCGCCCTGGAGATCGGCCTGACCGGGTACGCCGTGAACCTCGGCGACGGCCGGGTGCAGGTCGTGGCCGAAGGACTGCACGCCGACTGCGAGGAACTCCTCGTCCTGCTGCGCGGCCCGGACACTCCGGGCCAGGTCAGCGGGGTCACCGAGATCTGGACCGCGACCGGGGACGGGTACGACGGATTCGCGATCCGCTAGCACACCGCAGTTGCCGGAGGGCTGGAGAGACCCTCCGGCAACTGCCGGTGTCATCCGGTTGCCAATCGGGCAGACTCGTGGTTGACTCCGCACCAGCAGTGATCCACCGGCCCAGGTGGCCCGCCCTACCCCGTGGTGTGACCTACCCGCCATGCAGGTGAGAGGGGCGCGGTAGCGTGCGGTGATCGTGTTGACCCGTACCGTCTTTGGTGAGACGCTGGAAGCCCGCGCACCAGTCCGCGTTTACCCGGCAGGGTCGAGCCGTCGTGTGCCCAGCTCACTGCGCTTGCCCTGGAGTGCCCAGCCAGCACGTTCGGGTGGACGAGGCGTGCGCACCCCTTCCCCCTAGACCAGTACCGCAAAACGGTTCGGTCACTCAGCGTGGAGGACCATACATCATGGCAAAGGCGCTTCTCGGGTACGTCGGCGGCCCCGACCCGCGAATGCTCTCCGAGATGCGACGGCTGCAGCAGCGCGTTCACGATCTGGAGGCCGAACTTCTCCGGCTCCGGACGGAGAACGACGCTCTCGCCGCTGTCGCCGACGAGCACTCGCTGCTCACCAGCATCGACATGGATCACCGGGAGCCTGCGCTCACCTGATCCTTCCACGATCCGATCGATCGACGCCGTCGGTGCGCTGAGCTTCCCGAAAGGGATCGCAGCCTGCAAGGGACGTCCGGTGTGGCGTCCCTTCGTCGTGTCCGGAGCCCTCCCCGCGCGAATGCTGCCCATGCCGCGTCGCACCCAAACCGCCTCCTGACGCCGTCTCCCGCCCACGGCCGGATACAGTCGCCAGCACAGCGCCGAACGCTGGCGAGGAGGTCGGACGGGTGCACCTGAAGAGTCTGACGCTGCGCGGGTTCAAGTCGTTCGCCTCGGCCACGACCCTGCGGTTCGAACCCGGCATCACCTGCGTGGTCGGCCCGAACGGATCCGGGAAGTCCAACGTCGTCGACGCCCTCTCCTGGGTGATGGGCGAACAGGGCGCCAAATCGCTGCGCGGCGGCAAGATGGAGGACGTCATCTTCGCCGGCGCCGGCGGTCGCGCCCCGCTGGGCCGCGCCGAGGTCAGCCTCACCATCGACAACACCGACGGCGCGCTGCCCATCGACTACTCCGAAGTCACCATCACCCGGACGATGTTCCGCAACGGCGGCAGCGAGTACGCGCTCAACGGGACGGTCTGCCGGCTGCTCGACATCCAGGAGCTGCTCTCCGACTCCGGCATCGGCCGCGAGATGCACGTCATCGTCGGCCAGGGCCGGCTGGACTCCGTCCTGCAGGCCGACCCGATGGGCCGCCGCGCCTTCATCGAGGAGGCCGCCGGCGTCCTCAAGCACCGCAAGCGCAAGGAGAAGGCGCTGCGGAAGCTCGACGCGATGCAGGGCAACCTCAACCGCGTCCAGGACCTCGTCGCCGAACTGCGCCGCCAGCTCGGCCCGCTCGGCCGGCAGGCCCGGATCGCCCGCCGCGCCGCCGGCATCCAGGCCGAACTGCGCGACGCCCGGCTGCGCCTGCTCGCCGACGACCTGCTCGGCCTGCGCCGCGCCGTCGAGGCCGAGATCGCCGACGAACTCGCCCTCAAGGTCCGCCGCACCACCGTCGAGCAGCAGCTCGCCGGCGCCGTCCAGCGCGAGGCCGTGCTGGAGGCGCAGGTCGAGCAGCTCGGGCCACGGCTGGAGGCCGTCCGGCAGACCTGGTACCGGCTCTCCGCGCTCGCCGAGCGCATCCGCGGCACCGTCGGACTCGCCGAGGCGAAGGTCCGGCACGCCCGCACCGGCGTCGAGGGCGAGGAACGACGCGGCCGCGACCCCGAGGAACTCCTCGCCGAGGCCGTCCGGGTCCGCGAGGAGGAGGCCGCCCTCGCCGAGGCCCTGGAGGAGGCGCAGTACGCCCTCGCCGAGACCGTCGAGACCCGCGGCGAACTCGAACGCTCCCTCGCCGCCGAGGAGACCCGGCTGAAGAGCGCGGCCCGTGCCATCGCCGACCGCCGCGAGGGCCTCGCCCGGCTGCAGGGCCAGGCCGCCGCCGCCCGCTCGCGGGCCGCCGCCGCCGAGGCCGAGATCGGCCGGCTCACCGAGGCCGCCGCCGAGGCCGCGCAGCGCGCCGGGACCGCCCAGCAGGAGTACCGGGAGCTCCAGGAGGAGACCGACGGCCTCGCCGCCGCCGACGACGACCACGAACGCGCCCACGAGCAGGCCCGCGCCGACCTGCAGGAGGCCGAACACGCCCTCGCCGCCGCCCGGGACGCCGCCGCGGCCGCCGAACGCGAACGGGCCGGGCTGACCGCCCGTCACGAGGCGCTCTCCCTGGGCCTGCGCCGCAAGGACGGCAGCGGCGCGCTGCTCACCGCCGCCGACCGCCCGGCCGGCGTGCTCGGCTCCGCCGCCGAACTGCTCACCGTCCACCCCGGCCACGAGACCGCGCTCGCCGCCGCGCTCGGCGCCGCCGCCGAGGCCGTCGCCGTCGACGGACCGGACACCGCCGCCGAGGCACTGCGGCTGCTGCGCAAGCAGGACGCCGGCCGCGCCGCGCTGCTCCTCGCCGACGCCCCCCGCCCGACCGGCGCCGAACGGCCCGCTCGGCCCGAACTCCCCGACGGCGCCCACTGGGCGGCCGACCTGGTGGACGCCCCCGCCGGGCTGCGCGCCGCCGTCGACACCCTGCTCGCCCGGACGGCCGTCGTCGCCGACCTCGCCGCCGCCGGCGAGCTGACCGCCCTGCACCCCGGGCTCACCGCCGTCACCGCCGACGGCGACCTGCTCGCCGCCGCCTGGGCCCAGGGCGGCGCCGCCGGTGCGCCCAGCCTGCTGGAGACCCAGGCCCAGGTCGCCGAGGCGGCCCGTCGGATCGACGAACTCGACGTCCGCTGCGCACAGTTGACGGAGGAACTGGCGGCCGCCGCCGAACGCCGCCGCGAACTCTCCCTGGCCCAGGACGAATCGGCCGCGGCCCGCCGCCGCGCCGAGCGGGAACGCGCCCAACTCGCCGGCGCCCTCGGCCGGTCCGCCGGACAGGCCAGGGCCGCCCGGCGGGGGGGCGGA
>NZ_BAAALD010000095.1:0-29410 GCF_039528095.1 Kitasatospora arboriphila | reverse complement strand
CAGGGGCGCGTGGGGGCACCTCCCGGCCGAAGGCTGGGGGAGAACTGCGTGAGACGGAAGGTGCGGACCGTGGCCTCCCGCTTCTCACAGTTCCCCGCGCCCCTCGGTGGTTCGCCCGAGTCCGCCCGAGCGCCCCACCCGGATTGCGCAGTTCCCCCGCCCCTGGTGGTGCACCCACCCCGGTAGTGCTCCTCATCTAGCCAGGTGACTAAGCGCTTGCTTAGAATCGGGCCCGGTGCCGCACCGCTGCGGCACGGCCGCCAGCGACAGGAGCCTGCCATGACCGCAGCCAACCGCCAGATCCGACTCGCCGCCCGGCCTCAGGGCGCGGTCAAGCCCACCGACTGGGAGCACGCAACCGCACCGGCCGCCGAGCCCGGCGAGGGCGAGTTCGCCGGCCGTACCCGCTTCCTCTCGCTGGACCCGGCGATGCGCGGCTGGCTGGACGACCGCCCCTCCTACCTGCCGCCGGTCGGCATCGGCGAGGTCATGCGGGCCGGCTCGGTGATCGAGGTGACCGCCTCCAACCACCCGAAGTACGAGGTCGGCGACCACGTGGTCGGCACCTTCGGCGTCCAGGAGCACGTGGTCTCCGACGGCCGCGGCACCATCAAGGTCGACCCGGCCGCCGCCCCGCTCTCCACCTACCTGGGCGCCCTCGGCATGCCGGGCATGACCGCCTACTTCGGCCTGCTGGAGGTCGGCGCCCTCAAGGACGGCGAGACGGTGGTGGTCTCCGGTGCCGCGGGCGCCGTCGGCAGCATCGTCGGCCAGATCGCCAAGGTGAAGGGCTGCCGGGTGGTCGGCATCGCCGGCGGCGCCGAGAAGTGCGCGCTGCTCACCGAGGAGCTCGGCTTCGACGCCGCGATCGACTACCGCAGCGAGGACGTCCGCAAGGCGCTGCGCGAGCACTGCCCGGACGGCATCGACGTGTACTTCGACAACGTCGGCGGCCCGATCCTGGACGCCGCGCTGACCCGGCTGGCGATGCACGCCCGGGTGGTGATCTGCGGCGCGATCAGCCAGTACAACGCCGAGTCGAAGGTCGAGGGCCCGTCCAACTACCTGTCACTGCTGGTCCGCCGGGCCCGGATGGAGGGCTTCGTGGTCTTCGACCACGCCGCCCGCTACAAGGAGGCGGCGGCGGAGATGGCCGGCTGGATCGCCGAGGGCCGGCTGAAGGTCAAGGAGCACATCGTGCGCGGCACCGTCGACGACTTCCCCGGGACGCTGCAGATGCTGTTCCGCGGCGAGAACGTCGGCAAGCTCGTGCTGGAGCTGGTGTGACCACACCGCCCCCGCGCGACTGGGCGTCCTTCCAGTACGAGATCTACCTGAACGGCCTGATCAGCGGCAGCGTGCCGCGGCTGCCGACCGATCTCACCCGGCTGGAGCGGCTGGCGGAGCACCGGCTCGGCCCCGGTCCGTTCGGCTACGTCGCGGGCAGTGCCGGCAGCGGGGCGACCGAGCGGGCCAACCGGGCCGCCCTGGACGCGCACCGGATCGTGCCCCGGATGCTGCGCGACGTGTCGGCCCGCGACCTGCGGACCGAGCTGTTCGGCCGGACCCTGCCGGCGCCGCTGGCGCTGGCTCCGGTCGGGGTGCTGTCGATCCTGCACCCGGCCGCCGAGGGCGTGCCCTTCGTGCTGTCCTCCGCCTCCAGCACGCCGATGGAGGAGGTCGCCGCGGCGATGGGCGACGGCGAGCGCTGGTTCCAGCTCTACTGGTCGAAGGACCGCGAGGTCACCCGGTCCTTCCTGGACCGGGCCGGGGCCGCCGGGTTCACCGCGCTGTTCGTCACCCTGGACACGCCGCTGCTGGCCTGGCGTCCCCGCGACCTGGACCAGGCGTACCTGCCCTTCCTGCACGGCGTCGGGACGGCCAACTACTTCACCGACCCGGCCTTCCTCGCCGGGCTGGCGAAGCCCCCGCACGAGGACCCGAACGCGGCCGTCCTGCACTTCGTGTCGCTCTTCGCCGACCCCGGCAAGACCTGGCCGGACCTGGCCTGGCTGCGGGAGCACTGGGACGGCCCGATCGTGCTCAAGGGCGTCCTCCACCCGGACGACGCCCGGGCCGCGGTCGAGGCCGGCATGGACGGCGTGGTGGTCTCCAACCACGGCGGCCGCCAGGTCAACGGCTCGATCGGTGCCGCCGCCGCCCTGCCCGCGGTGGCTGCCGCGGTGGGCGACCGGGTCCCGGTGCTGTTCGACAGCGGGATCCGGACGGGCGACGACGTGTTCAAGGCGCTCGCCCTGGGCGCCCGGGCGGTGCTGCTCGGCCGCCCGTACGCCTACGGCCTGGCCCTGGACGGGCAGGCCGGGGTGGCGCACGTGGTCCGTTCGCTGCTCGCCGAGTTCGAGCTGACGCTGGCGCTCTCCGGACACCGCACCCCGGGCGGCCTGGACGCCTCCGCGCTGGACGGGCCCACGCACGGGGACTGACCGCCGGCACGCGCAGGTGCCGGGCGGGCCGATCGGCACCTGCGGTCGTCCGGCCGGCTCAGCGCAGCACGCCGGCGTCCATCCCGCCCGACTCGACCGGCGCCGCGACCAGCCCCGGCTCGGCCGGTGAGGCCAGCAGCCGGTGGGTGGGCAGCACCCGCACGGTGTAGCCGAACGGGCCGGTGCGGTCCAGCGCCAGCGGCCCCTCGTAGCGGTGGCGGCCCTCCAGGTCCGGTCCGCCCGCCGGCTTGAGGGCGAGCACCGCGGCGTCCGAGATCCGGTCGGACTCGTCCACCCGGCCGGAGACCACCTGGACCTCCACGTCGGCCGGCTCCAGCGCGCCGAGCGAGACCTGCACCCGCAGCTCCAGCGCCGAGCCGAGCTCCTGCGCCTCGCGGCAGCCCTCCGCCTCGACGTGCTCGACCCGGACGGTCGGCCAGGCCTCGCGGACCCGGGCCTTCCACTCGGCGAGCTCGCGGGCACCGGCGTGGTCGGTGCCGCCGGACCCGGCGGCGAGGGCGCGCTGCGCGGTCGCCGCCGGGGCGTACAGCCGCTCGACGTACTCGCGCACCATCCGGCCGGCCAGCACCTTGGGCCCGAGGGTGACCAGGGTGTGCCGGACCATCGAGATCCAGCGGTGCGGCAGGCCGTCGGCGCCGCGGTCGTAGAACCGGGCGGCGACCTGGTGCTCGATCAGGTCGTAGAGCGCCGCCGCCTCGATGTCGTCGCGCCGCTCGGCCTCCGGGCTGTCCGGGTCGACCCGCTCGGGGCCGGAGACGTCCGCGGTGGGGATCGCCCAGCCGTTGCGGCCGTCGAACCACTCGTCCCACCAGCCGTCCAGGATCGAGAGGTTGAGGCAGCCGTTGAGGGCGGCCTTCATCCCGGAGGTGCCGCAGGCCTCCAGCGGGCGGAGCGGGTTGTTCAGCCAGACGTCGCAGCCCGGGTAGAGGTGCTTGGCCATGGCCATGTCGTAGTCGGGCAGGAAGACGATCCGGTGGCGTACCGCCGGATCGTCGGCGAAGGCGACCAGCTGCTGGATCAGCCGCTTGCCGCCGTCGTCGGCCGGGTGGGCCTTGCCCGCGACGACGATCTGCACCGGCCGCTGCGGGTCCAGCAGCAGCGCCCGCAGCCGGGCCTTGTCCCGCAGCATCAGGGTGAGCCGCTTGTAGGAGGGGACGCGGCGGGCGAAGCCGATGGTCAGGACGTCCGGGTCGAGCACGCCGGAGGTCCAGCCGAGCTCGGCGTCACCGGCGCCGCGCTGGCGCCAGGAGGTGCGCAGCCGGCGGCGGGCCTCCTCGACCAGCTGGGCCCGCAGGGTGCGGCGGACCTCCCAGATCTCCTCGTCGCCGATCCGCTCGATGCCCGTCCAGCGGCGGGCCTCGCCGGTGGTGATGGCCTCGTCGGCGCGCTCTGCGCCGATCTGCCCGGCGCCGAGCCGGACGACCGCCGGGTCGATCCAGGTCGGCGCGTGGACGCCGTTGGTGATCGAACCGATCGGCACCTCGGCCGAGTCGAAGCCCGGCCAGAGCCCGTTGAACATCGAGCGGCTGACCTCGCCGTGCAGGGTCGAGACGCCGTTGGCCCGCTGGGCCAGCCGCAGGCCCATCGCCGCCATGTTGAACAGCTTCGGGTCGCCGCCGTGCCAGCTCTCCGCGCCGAGGGCCAGCACCCGGTCGACCGGGACGCCGGCCAGTGCCGCGTCGCCGCCGAAGTGACGGGCGACCAGGTCGCGGTCGAACCGGTCGATGCCGGCCGGGACGGGCGTGTGGGTGGTGAACACCGTGCCGGCCCGGACGGCCTCCAGGGCGGCGCCGAAGTCCAGCCCGCGACCGCCCTGCTCGGCCGGCGCGACCAGCTCGCGGATCCGCTCCACGCCGAGGAAGCCGGCGTGGCCCTCGTTGGTGTGGAAGACCTCGGGGGCGCGGTGACCGGTGAGCCGGCAGTAGGTGCGCACCGCACGCACGCCGCCGATGCCGAGCAGCATCTCCTGGAGCAGCCGGTGCTCGCTGCCGCCGCCGTACAGGCGGTCCGTCACGTCCCGGTCGGCCGGGGCGTTGGACTCGATGTCGGAGTCCAGCAGCAGCAGCGGGACGCGGCCGACCTGGGCCTTCCAGATCCGCGCGCCGAGGGTGCGGCCGGCCGGCAGGGCGAGGTCGACCCGGCAGGGGCTGCCGTCCTCCTCGCGCAGCAGGCTGACGGCGAGTTCGTCCGGGTCGAGCAGCGGGTAGCGCTCCTGTTGCCAGCCGTCCCGGTCCAGTGACTGCCGGAAGTACCCGTGCCGGTAGAACAGGCCCACGCCGATGATCGGGACGCCGAGGTCGCTGGCGGCCTTGAGGTGGTCGCCGGCCAGGATGCCGAGGCCGCCGGAGTACTGCGGCAGCGCCGCGGCGATGCCGTACTCGGGCGAGAAGTAGGCGATCGCCTCGGGCAGCGGGCTGCCGGCCTCCCCGACCGGCGGCGCCGACTGGTACCAGCGCGGCCCGGCCAGGTAGTCCCTCAGGTCGTCGTGGAGGTCGCCCAGTCGGCGCAGGAAGCGGCGGTCGGCCGCCAGCGCGGCGAGCCGGGCGGCCGGCACCTCGCCGAGCAGCCGGACCGGGTCCTCCCCCACGGCCGCCCAGACCTCCGGGTCGACGGAGCGGAACAGCTCCCTCGTCTCCGGGTGCCAGGACCAGCGCAGGTTGAGCGCGAGCTCGTGCAGCGGCTGGAGTTGTTCGGGCAGGACGGTGCGGACGGTGAATCTGCGGATTGCCTTCACAACGTGAAGCCTAGAGCCTCCGGGCCGCCTGAACGGGTGTCAGCGGACGCTTTGCACACCCGTTCGGCGTATTGGTGAGATCGCAATCGGCGCAGTACTGCGAACGGGGGGCGCACGGGGCGCACGTAGCCGAAAAGGCGCGCCCCTGGCGCGTGAATATCCAGCAACGGCCGCGTTTCCACTGGCCGATATGCCCCTGCATACCGTCCGAAATCGCGCGATTACCGGCCCGTAGGTCTTGCCGGTGGTGCGAGGATGCAGAAAGGTCGTTGGTGCGGCAGGGAGTGCAGGCCGAAAGGCGCCCCCTGCTGTTCCATGTCCGGAACATGCCCTGCTGACGAGCCCTCACCCTCCATCGCCCATTCGGCCGCTGCCGCTGCTCCTCGGCGTGTCCTCACACCTCACCCGGTCGTTTTCCGGGTGGGTCGGGTCGCTCCGGGGCGCGCCCTTCGAGGCGCGCGCCGGGACGCACGCGCCTCGCGGGGCGGGTCGCGTCGGCCGGCGGTCGGGTGGGCCTCGCCCGCCGGCACGGCACCGTTCCGAACGCACGGCCACCCCACCCCACAGTCCTCCCGGTAACTCCCCCGGCAACGCACCGGCCGTCGGGAGCCGCCGCCGATTCGGGCAGGAGTTTGGCATGCAGGGCGACACGCGGGACCAGTCCACCGCAACGACGGAGGGCCCCGACACACCGCCGACCACGGAGCCGCCGCTGCCGGCCCCGCGCGCCGCCCGCAGCACCGCACCGGCCGCCCCCGCGGCCGGGCGGACGGCGGCCCGCAAGACCACCACCGGCAAGACCACCGGCAGCAAGACCACCACCGGCAGGAGCACCACCGGGTCCACCACCAAAACCACGACCACCGCGACCGGGGCCCCGGCGAAGAAGACCGCCGCGAGGACGACCGCCGCCAAGAAGACCGCAGCGAAGAAGACCACCACCGCCCGCAAGAGCGCCACCCGCAAGACAGAGAGCGACACCGTGATCGGCCGCATCCCCGTCCTGGACGTCAGCCCCCTCGTCGACTCCGGGCGGCGCCCGGCCAAGGCCGTGGAGGGCGAGAGCTTCCAGGTCACCGCCACCGTCTTCCGCGAGGGCCACGACGCGGTCAACGCCAACGTGGTGCTCCGCGACCCCCGCGGCCGCAGCGGTCCGTGGACGCCGATGCGCGAACTCGCCCCGGGCACCGACCGTTGGGGCGCGCACGTCACGCCGACCGCGGCCGGCCGCTGGTCCTACCTGGTGGAGGCGTGGAGCGACCCGGTCGCCACCTGGCGGAGGACCGCCGCGGTCAAGCTCCCGGCCGGCATCGACACCGCGCTCGTCCTGGAGGAGGGCGCCCAGTTGCTGGAGCGGGCCGCCGCCGGGGTGCCCAAGAAGGAGGGCCGGGCGCACGTGCTGGCCGCGGTGGACGCACTGCGCGACCCCGGCCTGCCCCCGCTGAGCCGCTACGCGGCCGCGCTCGCGCCCGAGGTGCTGACCCTGCTGGAGCGCCACCCGCTGCGCGAACTGGTCAGCGCCACCCGGCCGCTGCCGCTCCAGGTGGACCGCAAGCGGGCGCTGTACGGCGCCTGGTACGAGTTCTTCCCGCGCTCCGAGGGCGCCGTGGTCGACCCCTCCGGCGTCCAGCCGCCGGTCTCCGGGACGCTGCGCACCGCCGCCGAGCGGCTGCCCGCGGTCGCCGCGATGGGCTTCGAGGTGGTCTACCTGCCGCCGATCCACCCGATCGGCCGCGCCCACCGCAAGGGCCCGGACAACTCCCTGACGGCCGGTCCGCACGACGTCGGCTCGCCCTGGGCGATCGGCTCGCCGGAGGGCGGCCACGACGCCGTCCACCCGGACCTCGGCACCCTGGAGGACTTCGACCGCTTCGTCGCCGAGGCCGGGTCACTGGGGCTGGAGGTCGCACTGGACTTCGCCCTGCAGTGCTCCCCCGACCACCCCTGGGTCAACAAGCACCCCGAGTGGTTCAGCCACCGCCTCGACGGCACCGTCGCCCACGCCGAGAACCCGCCGAAGAAGTACCAGGACATCTACCCGATCAACTTCGACCAGGACTTCGAGGGGCTGGTCAAGGAGACGGTTCGTATCCTGCGCTTCTGGATGGGCCACGGGGTGCGGATCTTCCGCGTCGACAATCCGCACACCAAGCCGGTGGTGTTCTGGGAGAAGGTGCTGGGCGACATCGCCCGGACGGATCCCGACGTGATCTTCCTGGCCGAGGCGTTCACCCGTCCGGCGATGATGCACACCCTGGGGAAGATCGGATTCCACCAGTCGTACACCTATTTCACCTGGCGCACCACCAAGCAGGAACTCACCGAATACCTCACCGAACTCACCGGTGACGCGGCCTCGTACATGCGGCCCAACTTCTTCGCCAACACCCCGGACATCCTGCACGAGTACCTGCAGCAGGGCGGCCCGGCCGCGTTCGCCGTCCGCGCGGTGCTGGCCGCGACCCTCGCCCCCAGCTACGGCGTCTACGCGGGCTACGAGCACTACGAGAACGAGCCCGTCCACCCCGGCTCGGAGGAGTACGCGCGCTCCGAGAAGTACGAGCTGCGCCCGCGCGACTGGAGCCGTCAGGACTCCCTCGCCCCGCTCCTCACCGCCCTCAACCGGCTCCGCCGGCGCCACCCCGCCCTGCAGCAGCTGCGCGACCTGCGCTTCCACCCCACGGACAACGACCAGGTCATCGCGTACTCCAAGCGGGCGACCACC
Organism: Kitasatospora arboriphila; assembly: GCF_039528095.1. Taxonomy (NCBI): domain Bacteria; kingdom Bacillati; phylum Actinomycetota; class Actinomycetes; order Kitasatosporales; family Streptomycetaceae; genus Kitasatospora; species Kitasatospora arboriphila. The sequence continues at coordinate 21,486 of NZ_BAAALD010000095.1, read as the reverse complement.
GAGGACGGCATCGAGGACCACGTGATCACCGTGGTGAACCTGGACCCGCACCACGTCCAGGAGGCCACCGTGACCCTGGACTCGGACCTGCCGCTGACGGTGCACGACGAGCTCACCGGCGCCACCTACGACTGGGGCCGCCGCAACTACGTCCGGCTCGACCCATCCACCGAGCCGGCCCACCTCCTCACCGTCCGGAGGCACCCTCAGTGACAGTCAATGAGCCCGTTCCCGACACCTTCGCCGAAACGCCGGCCAGGGACCGCGACCCGGAGTGGTTCAAACGCGCGGTCTTCTACGAGGTCCTGGTCCGTTCCTTCCAGGACAGCAACGGCGACGGCGTGGGTGACCTCAAGGGGCTCACCTCGAAGCTCGACTACCTGCAGTGGCTGGGGGTGGACTGCCTCTGGCTGCCGCCCTTCTTCGCCTCCCCGCTGCGGGACGGCGGGTACGACGTGGCCGACTACAAGTCGGTGCTGCCGGAGTTCGGCGACCTCGCCGACTTCGTCGAGTTCGTCGACGCCGCCCACGCCCGCGGCATGCGGGTGATCATCGACTTCGTGGTCAACCACACCAGCGACCAGCACCCGTGGTTCCAGGCGTCCCGCAACGACCCGGACGGGCCGTACGGCGACTTCTACATGTGGGCCGACGACGACAAGCAGTACCCCGACGCCCGCATCATCTTCGTCGACACCGAGACCTCCAACTGGACGTACGACCCGGTCCGCAAGCAGTACTTCTGGCACCGGTTCTTCTCCCACCAGCCGGACCTCAACTACGACAACCCGCGGGTCCAGGAGGAGGTGATCGCGGCCCTGAGGTTCTGGCTGGACCTCGGCATCGACGGGTTCCGGCTGGACGCGGTCCCCTACCTGTACGCCCGGGAGGGCACCAACTGCGAGAACCTGCCGGAGACCCACGAGTTCCTCAAGCGGCTCCGCAAGGAGATCGACGCGGACTACCCGGACACGGTGCTGCTGGCCGAGGCCAACCAGTGGCCCGAGGACGTCGTCGACTACTTCGGGGACTTCGCCTCCGGCGGCGACGAGTGCCACATGGCGTTCCACTTCCCGGTGATGCCGCGGATCTTCATGGCCGTCCGCCGGGAGTCGCGCTACCCGGTCTCGGAGATCCTCGCGAAGACGCCGGAGATCCCCTCCGGCTGCCAGTGGGGCATCTTCCTGCGCAACCACGACGAGCTGACCCTGGAGATGGTCACCGACGAGGAGCGCGACTACATGTACGCGGAGTACGCGAAGGACCCGCGGATGCGGGCCAACGTGGGCATCCGCCGGCGGCTCGCACCGCTGCTGGAGAACGACCGCAACCAGATCGAGCTCTTCACCGCCCTGCTGCTCTCGCTGCCCGGCTCGCCGGTGCTGTACTACGGCGACGAGATCGGCATGGGCGACAACATCTGGCTCGGCGACCGGGACGGCGTCCGCACCCCGATGCAGTGGACGCCGGACCGCAACGCGGGTTTCTCCTCGGCCGACCCGGGCAGGCTCAGTCTGCCGCCCATCATGGACCCGGTGTACGGCTTTCAGGTGACCAACGTCGAAGCGCAGCAAAGCAGTTCGAGTTCCCTGCTGCACTGGACGCGTCGCATGATCGAGATCCGCAAGCTCAACCCTGCGTTCGGCCTCGGCAGCTACACCGAGCTGCCCTCCAGCAATCCCGCGGTGCTGGCCTTCGTGCGCGAGCACGAGGGAGACCTGGTCATGTGCGTGAACAACTTCTCGCGGTTCGCGCAGCCGACCGAACTGGACCTGCGGCGGTACGGGGGGCGGTACCCGGTCGAGCTGATCGGCGGCGTGCGCTTCCCGTCCATCGGTGAGTGGCCCTACCTGCTCACTCTCGCCGGGCACGGCTTCTACTGGTTCCAGCTCAGGAAGCCCGGAATCAAGTAGCGGCGGCCGTCCGGCGCCGAAGTAACGATCCACCAGCCAGGTCCGAGGGGACCAACCCTGCGGGGCGCGAGAGTCACGACCCCCGCGCCCCGCAGGGGTCTTCGCACCGTCGGGTACGGAGAACAGCCCAACGGCCACCCACACTATGGCGTGACACCCGAGCCCCGCTCGCGTGCCTCCGCCGCCGCGCCGCCGAAATCCGGAAGACTGACAGGCCCGGTGACGACCTCGGGCAGCCGGCCCGCTTCCGGGGAAAGGGAGTCATGTCCGAAACCTCCCGTTCTCAAGCCCACGTGCACCGCGACCTACCCGACGGCGCCCCCGGGCCCGTCGGCACGCGCGGGACCACGGGGCGGAGAACCACCGCGGGTGTCAGCGAGCTCGTGGGCGCCGCCCTGCCGCTGATCGCCGACTGGCTCCCCACCCAGCGCTGGTACGCCGGGAAGGGGCGCGCGATCAGCGGGCTCACGCCGGTGGTGGGCACCCCGCTGCAGGTCGGCGACCCGACCCTGCTGCACCTGCTGCTGCGGGTGGAGCACGGCACCGGGGCGGCTGCCCAGGGGGACATCTACCAGCTGCTGCTGGGCATCCGGTCCCAGGACCCGTCCGGGGTCGGCCCGGGCGCAGTCCTCGGCCGGCTGGCCGGCGGCGGCCCGCACGACGGCGCGGTGCTCTACGACGCGGTGCACGACCCGGAGCTGACCGGCCGGCTGCTGGAGCACCTGGCCACCGGCGACCGCTTCGGCGCGCTCTCCTTCCGGCGGACCCCGGGTCCGGGCCTGCCGAGCAACCTGCCGGGCCGGGCCTCCACGGCCGAGCAGTCCAACAGCTCGGTGATCTACGGGACCTCCTTCATCCTCAAGCTGTTCCGGCGGATCAGCCCCGGCACCAATCCGGACCTAGAACTGTCGCTGGCGCTCTCCCGGGCGGGTTCCACCCGCATCCCGCGGGTCGCCGCCTGGTTCGAGTCCCGGCTGGAGCGATCGGAACCGGCCACTCTCGGACTGCTGCAGCGCTACCTGCCGGACGCCGAGGACGGCTGGGAGCTCGCCCTCGACCAGGTGGCCCGGCTCAAGGGCGACCCGACGCCCGGGAACTTCGCGGTCGAGGCGCACCGGCTCGGCCGGGCCACCGCCGAGGTGCACCGGGTGCTGTCCCGCTCGATGCCGACCGCCCGCCTCGACCGGGCCGAGACCGGCCGGCTGGCCGGCGCGATGGCCGACCGGCTGGACAGCGCGGTCGCCGCGGTGCCCGGACTGCTGCGCTACCGCTCGGCGCTGCGCGCGGCCTTCCAGCAGCTCACCGCCGACCACCTGGAGGGCCTGCCCGTCCAGCGGATCCACGGCGACCTGCACCTCGGCCAGGCCATGCGCACCCCGCACGGCTGGGTGCTGCTGGACTTCGAGGGCGAGCCGGCCAAGCCGCTGGCCGAGCGCCGGCTGCCGCAGCCGGCGCTGCGGGACGTGGCGGCGATGCTGCGCTCCTTCGACTACGCGGCCGCGCACCTGCTCGCCGGGGCCCCCGGCCCCGACCCGGAGCTGGCCCACCTGGCCAACGCCTGGGCGGCCCGCAACCGGGCCGCGTACTGCGCGGGCTACACGGCCGGCGGCGGGATGGACCCGGCCACCGCGCCGGAGCTGCTGCGCGCCCTGGAGATCGACAAGGCGGTGTACGAGGTCGTGTACGAGGCCCGGCACCGCCCGAGCTGGCTGCCGATCCCGCTGGCCGCCATCAACCGTCTGGCCCTGACCGTCTGACGCCCCGCAACCGCCTCCTGGAGGACCCGACGTGAACCCCCCCGGCCCCACGCACGACAGCTCCACCACCGCCGTGCCCGCCACCTCCCGGGCGGGCGCCGGCGCGTCCGCGCCCGCCCGGCGGGCCCGGGCGGCCAAGCGGCGCGAGCCCGTGGCGCCACCGCGGTCCGGCCCGTCGGCGTCCTCCCCGATGCGCCTCCCGGAGGCGCCGTTGCCGCCGGCCGAGGTGGACCGGCTGGTCTCCGGCGTGCACCACGACCCGCACGCCCTGCTCGGTGCGCACGCCACCCTGGAGGGCACCGCGATCCGGGTGCTGCGCCCGTTCGCGGAGCGGGTCGTGGTGGTGACGGACCAGGGCCCCGCGGAGTTGACCCACCAGCAGTCCGGCCTGTTCACCGGGCTGCTGGTGGGCCGGGAGTTCCCGGCGTACCGGCTGCGGGTGAGCTACCCGGGCGGCGAGCCGCTGGAGCAGGAGGACGGCTACCGGGTGGCGCCCACCCTCGGCGAGCTCGATCTGCACCTGATCTCCGAGGGCCGGCACGAGCAGCTGTGGCGGGTGCTCGGCAGCCACGTCCGCGAGGTCGACGGTATGGCGGGCACGTCCTTCGCGGTGTGGGCGCCGAACGCGGTCGGCGTGCGGCTGGTCGGCGGCTTCAACCACTGGGACGGCACCGGCCACCCGATGCGCTCGCTCGGCTCCTCGGGCGTCTGGGAGCTGTTCGTCCCCGGCCTCGCGGAGGGCGACACCTACAAGTACGAGATCCGCACCCGGCAGGGCTGGGTGCTGCAGAAGGCCGACCCGCTGGCCCGGGCCGCCCAGTGCCCGCCCGAGACCGCCTCCGTGGTGCACACCTCGCACTACACCTGGGGCGACGGGGACTGGATGGCCCGGCGGCAGCGGACGGTGCACCACCGGTCGCCGATGTCTGTCTACGAACTGCACCTGGCCTCCTGGCGGCCCGACCTGACGAGCTACCGGGAGATCGCCGAGGTGCTGCCCGGCTACCTCGCGGACCTCGGCTTCACCCACGTCGAGTTCATGCCGGTGATGGAGCACCCCTTCGGCGGCTCCTGGGGCTACCAGGTCACCGGCTTCTACGCGCCGACCGCCCGGCTCGGCGGCCCGGACGACTTCAAGCACCTGGTCGACGCGCTGCACCGGGCCGGCATCGGCGTGATCGTCGACTGGGTGCCGGCGCACTTCCCCAAGGACGGCTTCGGCCTGGCCCGGTTCGACGGCGAGCCGCTGTACGAGCCGGCCGACCCGCTGCGGGCCGAGCACCCGGACTGGGGCACCCTGGAGTTCGACTACGGCCGCACCGAGGTGCGGAACTTCCTGGTCGCCAACGCGGTGTACTGGTGCGAGGAGTTCCACGTCGACGGCCTGCGGGTGGACGCCGTCGCCTCCATGCTCTACCTCGACTACTCGCGCGAGGGCGGCGCCTGGTCGCCGAACGCCTTCGGCGGCCGGGAGAACCTCGACGCCGCCTCGTTCCTTCAGGAAATGAACGCGACGGTCTACCGCCGCTGCCCCGGCGTGGTCACCATCGCCGAGGAGTCCACGGCCTGGGACGGCGTCACCCGCCCCACCGACAGCGGCGGCCTCGGCTTCGGCCTGAAGTGGAACATGGGCTGGATGCACGACTCGCTGGTCTACATGTCCAAGGAGCCGGTGCACCGCAAGTACCACCACAACGAGATGACCTTCTCGATGGTGTACGCCTACTCGGAGAACTACGTCCTGCCGATCTCGCACGACGAGGTGGTGCACGGCAAGCAGGCGCTGGTCGCCAAGATGCCCGGCGACTGGTGGCAGCAGCGGGCCAACCACCGGGCGTACCTGGGCTTCATGTGGGCCCACCCCGGCAAGCAACTGCTGTTCATGGGGCAGGAGTTCGCGCAGGGCGCCGAGTGGGACCACGAGCACGGCCCGCAGTGGTGGGTGCTCGCCGAGGACTGGCCGGCCGCCGAGGAGCACCTCGGGGTGCGCCGGCTGGTCGGCGCGCTCAACCGCACCTACCTCGACTCCCCGGCGCTCTGGGAGCAGGACACCGTGCCGGCCGGCTTCCGCTGGCTGGACGGCGGCGCGGCCGACGACAACGTGCTGTCCTTCGTCCGTTACGCCGCCGACGGCACCCCGCTGGTCGCGGTCTGCAACTTCTCCCCCGTCGTCCGGCACGGCTTCCGGGTCGGCCTGCCGGAGCTGCCCGGCGGCGACCAGCTGTGGGAGGAGGCGCTGAACACCGACGCCGCGGAGTACGGCGGCAGCGGCCTCGGCAACTCGCGGCCCGTCAAGGCCGAGGCCACCGCGTGGAACGGCCAGGAGCGCAGTGCCGAGCTGGTCCTCCCGCCGCTCGCCACCCTCTGGCTGCGGCCGGCCTGACGCCGCCGGACCCCGCCGGTTCCGGGCCTCCGGGGCGATCGCCCCGGAGGCCCGCCCACGTCCGCGCGGGAACACCTGCCCGGGTAAGGTCAACAGTGACCGCTTCCCGGACGGCAGGACGGAGTGAGCCGCGTGGCGCGCAGCGTGTACGTGACCGGCATCGACCGGGGGGACGGCCGGCAGGCCGTCGAACTCGGGGTCATGGAGCTGCTGGCCCGCCAGGTCGACGCCGTCGGCGTCTTCCGGCCGCTGGTGCACGCGGACGATCCCGCCGAGAAGGGCACCGACCACGTCGTCGAGCTGCTGCGCGCCCGCTACCGGGTCGACCTGCCGGCGGAGGACCTGTACGGCCTCTCCTACGAGGAGGCCGCCGCCCTGCAGGCCGCGCAGGGCCAGGACGAACTGGTGTCGGTGCTGGTGGACCGCTTCCGCGCGGTCGAGCGGCGCTGCCAGGCGGTGCTGGTGCTCGGCACCGACTTCGCCGGCACCAACATCCCCGACGAGCTGGCCTTCAACGCCCGGCTCGCCAACGAGTTCGGCGCCTGGGTGCTGCCGGTCGTCGGCGGTCAGGGCGAGGACGCGCAGGCGGTGGTCGCGGAGGTCCGCAACGCCCACCGGGCCTACACCGACCTCGGCTGCTCCGCTCTGGCGATGATCGCCAACCGGGTCGCCCCCGCCGCGAAGCAGCGGATCCAGCGGACGCTGACCGAGAAGCTCCCGGTGCCGGTGTACGTGATCCCGGAGGAGCCCTCGCTCTCGGCGCCGACCGTGGCGCAGCTGGTCGACGCGACCGGCGCCGAGGTGCTGCTGGGCGACGCCGCGGGCCTGGCCCGGGACGTGCGCTCCTTCGTCTTCGGCGGCGCGATGCTGCCGACCTTCCTCGACGCGCTGACCGAGGGCGCCCTGGTGGTGACCCCGGGCGACCGGGCGGACCTGCTGATCGGCGCGCTGGCGGCGCACGCCGCGGGGGCGCCGCCGATCGCGGGCGTGCTGCTCACGCTCGGGCAGCACCCGGGGCCGAACGTGATGGCGCTGGCGGCGCGGCTCGCGCCGGGGACGCCGGTCGCGGTGGTGCCGGAGGGCAGCTGGTTGACCGCGGCCGCGCTGACCCACCTGGAGGGCCGGATCGGCCCGGACAGCCACCGGAAGGCCGAGACCGCCCTCGGGCTTTTCGAACTCCACGTGGACACGGCGGAGTTGACCAAGCGGATCGAGCTGTCGCCGTCCGAGCGGGTGACCCCGATGATGTTCGAGCACGCGCTGCTGGAGCGGGCCCGGGCGCAGCGGCGGCACATCGTGCTGCCGGAGGGCACCGAGGAGCGGGTGCTGCGGGCGGCGGAGGTGCTGCTGCGCCGCAACATCTGCGACCTGACCCTGCTGGGCGAGCGGGACGCGGTGCAGCGCCGGGCGGCGTCGCTGGGCCTGGAGCTGCCGCACCCGGAGGAGGCCGCGGACCGGGCCCGGCTGCGGATCGTCGACCCTGCGACCAGTCCGCTGCGCGAGAGCTTCGCGGAGCTGTACGCCAGGGCGCGGGCGCACAAGGGCATGACGCTGGAGCGCGCCCTGGACGTGGTCACCGACGTCTCGTACTTCGGGACGCTGATGGTGCAGGAGGGCATCGCCGACGGCATGGTGTCCGGTGCGGTGCACTCGACCGCGGCGACCATCCGGCCGGCCTTCGAGGTGATCAGGACGGCGCCGGGTGCGGCGATCGTCTCCTCGGTGTTCTTCATGTGCCTGGCCGACCGGGTGCTGGTGTACGGCGACTGCGCGGTGAACCCGGACCCGGACGCGCAGCAGCTGGCCGACATCGCGGTGCAGTCCGCGGAGACGGCGGCCCAGTTCGGGGTGGAGCCGCGGGTCGCGATGCTCTCGTACTCGACGGGCACCTCCGGTTCGGGCGCGGACGTGGACAAGGTGCGGGAGGCGACCGAGCTGGTCCGCCGGGCGCGCCCGGACATCCTGGTCGAGGGGCCGATCCAGTACGACGCCGCGGTGGACCCGCACGTGGCGGCGACCAAGCTGCCGGGCTCCTCGGTGGCGGGCCGGGCGACCGTGCTGGTCTTCCCGGACCTGAACACCGGCAACAACACGTACAAGGCGGTGCAGCGCTCGGCCGGCGCGGTGGCGGTCGGGCCGGTGCTGCAGGGCCTGCGCAAGCCGGTCAACGACCTGTCCCGCGGCGCCCTGGTCGAGGACATCGTCAACACGGTCGCGATCACCGCGATCCAGTCACAGCGCCCCGCCGAAGGAGCCGAGCAGTGACCGAATCCACGCTGGTCCTCGTGCTGAACGCGGGGTCGTCCTCCGTGAAGTACCAGCTGATCGACATGCTGGACGGTTCCCGGGCGGCGGCCGGGCTGGTCGAGCGGATCGGCGAGGTGAACGGCCGGCTGCTGCACACCCCGGCCCGGGGCGAGCGGCGCGAGCGGCTGCGGGTCTTCGCCGACCACGCGGAGGCGCTCGCCGCGGTCGCCGAGGAGCTCGCCGCGGACGACCTCGGGCTGGGCTCCCCCGGCCTCGCGGCGATCGGCCACCGGGTGGTGCACGGCGGGCAGCGGTTCGCCGCGCCGACCCTGATCGACGACGAGGTGGTGGCCGAGATCCGCCGGCTGATCCCGGTCGCGCCGCTGCACAACCCGGCGAACATCGTCGGCATCGAGGTGGCCCGCGCGCTGCGGCCGGACCTGCCGCAGGTCGCGGTGTTCGACACGGCCTTCCACAGCACGGTGCCGGAGGCCGCCGCCACGTACGCGATCGACCGGAAGACCGCGGAGCAGCACCGGGTGCGCCGGTACGGCTTCCACGGCACCTCGCACCAGTACGTCTCGCGGGCGGCCGCGCGGCTGCTCGGCCGCGACCCGGCCGAGCTGAACATGATCGTGCTGCACCTGGGCAACGGGGCCTCGGCCTCGGCGGTGTCGGGCGGGGTGTGCGTGGAGACCTCCATGGGCCTGACGCCGCTGGAGGGCCTGGTCATGGGCACCCGTTCCGGGGACGCCGATCCGGGCCTGGTCTTCCACCTGCACCGGGTGGGCGGTCTGACGATCGATGAGATCGACGACCTGCTGAACCGGCGCAGCGGCCTGGTCGGGCTGTGCGGGGACAACGACATGCGGGAGGTGCTGCGCCGGGCCGGCGAGGGCGACGGGGACGCGCAGCTGGCCTTCGACGTGTACGTGCACCGGCTGCGCAAGTACATCGGGGCGTACTACGCGGTGCTGGGCCGGGTGGACGCGGTGGTGTTCACCGCGGGGGTGGGCGAGAACGCGGCGCCCGTCCGGGAGGCGGCGTGCGCGGGGCTGTCGGCGCTGGGCATCGAGGTCGACCCGGCGCTGAACGCCGTGCGCTCCGGTGCGGCGCGGCTGATCTCGCCCGATCACGGGCGGGTGGCGGTCGCGGTGGTGCCCACCGACGAGGAGCTGGAGATCGCCCGCCAGGCCTTCGCGCTGGTGCACGACGACATTTGAGATGACAGCCCGTCAGCGTCCCACCCTTCGGGATGGTTCGTTGGCGATTTCTCCCGGTTCGGGCGTGATGCACCGATAACTCGAACGGATAGACTGACGGATATGCGCCGAGCGAAAATTGTCTGCACCCTGGGTCCGGCGACGGACTCCTACGAACAGCTGAAGGCCATCGTCGAAGCGGGCATGAACGTCGCCCGACTCAACATGAGCCACGGCTCCCACGCGGAGCACGAGGAGCGGTACCGCAAGGTCCGCCAGGTGTCCGAGGACACCGGCCGCACCATCGGCGTGCTGGCCGACCTGCAGGGCCCGAAGATCCGGCTGGCCACCTTCGCCAACGGACCGGTGACCGTCGACAACGGCGACACCTTCACCATCACGACCGAGGATGTGCCCGGGGACCAGCACATCTGCGGCACCACCTACAAGGGCCTGCCCGGCGACGTGAAGCCCGGCGACCCGATCCTGATCAACGACGGCGTCATCGCCCTGGAGGTCGTCAGCGTCGACGGCCCGCGGGTGAAGACCGTGGTGGTCGAGGGCGGCGTGCTCTCGAACAACAAGGGCATCAACCTGCCCGGTGCGGCCGTCAACGTGCCCGCCCTCTCCGAGAAGGACAAGGAGGACCTGCGCTTCGCCCTCGAGCTGGGCGTCGACATGGTCGCACTGTCCTTCGTCCGCAACGCGGCCGACATCCACGACGTCCACAAGGTGATGGACGAGGTCGGCATCCGCGTCCCGGTCATCGCCAAGATCGAGAAGCCGCAGGCCGTCGAGGCGATGGAGGAGATCGTCCTCGCCTTCGACGCGATCATGGTGGCCCGTGGCGACCTCGCCGTCGAGTACCCGCTGGAGCGGGTGCCGCTGGTGCAGAAGCAGCTGATCACCCTGGCCCGCCGCAACGCCAAGCCGGTGATCGTGGCGACCCAGATGATGGAGTCGATGATCCACGCCTCGCGCCCGACCCGCGCCGAGGTCTCCGACGTCGCCAACGCCATCCTGGACGGCACGGACGCGGTCATGCTCTCCGCCGAGTCCAGCGTCGGCAAGTACCCGGTCGAGACCGTCCGGACGATGAGCCGGATCGCCGAGAAGGCCGAGGAGGAGCTGCTCTCGCAGGGCCTCCAGCCGCTGAACCCGGGCCGCAAGCCGCGCACCCAGGGCGGCTCGATCGCCCGCGCCGCGTGCGAGCTCGGCGACTTCCTCAACGGCCAGGCGCTGGTCGCGTTCACCAAGTCCGGCGACACCGCCCGCCGGCTGTCCCGCTACCGCTCGCCGATCCCGGTGATCGCGTTCACGCCGGACGCCTCCACCCGCAACCAGCTCTCGCTGAGCTGGGGCGTCGAGGCGTACGTGACCGAGCAGGTCGAGACCACCGACGAGATGGTGCAGCAGGTCGACCGCGAGCTGCTGCGCCTGAACCGTCTCACCGAGGGCGACACCGTGATCGTCACCGCCGGCTCGCCCCCCGGCGTCCCCGGCAACACCAACATGGTCCAGGTCCACCACCTGGGCAGCCGCGACCACCACTGACACCCGGCGCAGCACCACCGCGGGGCGGTTCCCCTCCTCCGACCGGAGGAGGGGAACCGCCCCGCGGCGCGTTCCGCGCGAGGCGGAGCGGATCAGTCCAGGAGGGTCAGCGGCAGCTGGAGCACCTGCCCGGTCACCACCGCGGAGGCGGCCTTGTTCAGCGGCCGCAGCGCGTCGGGCGTCTCCTTGAACTCGGCGACGAGGTCGCGCTCCCAGACCACCACGCTGAGCGGCACCCCGTCCGGGTCGATCAGGGAGGACTGCTCCGTACGGAATCCGCAGGTCACGGCGTGGCCGTCCCGCTCGACGACGAACTCGTGGCGGTCGTCGCGGTGCCCGACCCGCACCAGCACCACGCTCATCCCTTGAACACCGCGTAGAGGCTCCACTGCTCGACGAACTCTTCGAGGTTGACCATGCAGCTGCTCCCGTTCCACGGGTCGAGGATCTTGAGGACGCCGGAACGCCGACGGCCCGGCCGGAGGTCCGGCCGGGCCGCGGGTGCGACGGGTGGGCTCAGCCGTCGTACGGCTGGTCGTCGTTGAAGAGGTGCATGCCCGGGATCTTGAGGGTGCCGCCGAACTGGCCGGCCTGGACGGCCTTGGCCTTGTCCAGGGTGATGTCGAGCGGGATCGGCACGGAGCCGATCAGGTCCCACAGCCACTTGGGCAGGGTGTCCGGGGTGAGGGTGATCTCGCCCAGGTCGATCGGGATCGGCAGGCCGTAGATCGCCGAGAGGTGGCCGGAGAGGCTCTCCACGTACATGGTGATCGGGCCGTTGCGCATGGTCGAGGTGGTGTTGGGCGCGGCCTTCACGTGGAAGGTCTTGTCCTTCACCTCGATCGTCGACATGTCGAGGTCGCCGATGTCCACCGAGGCGGTGGTGAACTTCAGGACGCGCTTGGAGCCGGTCGGCGTCTTCACGTCGTACACGCCGTTGAACACCGAGCCGTGCAGGGCGAGCTTGCTGGAGTGCAGCACCCAGTTCTGGTCGGGCACCACGTGGCCGGTCGGCGCCGCCAGCGCCTTCTCCTTGCTGGTGTCCACCAGGCAGTTCGGGCCGGTGGCGGACGGCGAGGGGGATGCCGACGGGCTCGCCGACCCGGTGGCGGCCTTCGCGGCGGCGGCGGGCGTCGAGGCCGCCGCCTTCGGCGCGGCGGAGGCGCTCGCGGCCGGGGTGGTGGCGGCCTGGGTGGTGACGGTCTTCGCGGTGGTGCTCGGCGCCGCGGTCGGCGTCGGCGTGGTGCGGGTCGGCGGCTTGAAGATGTCGCCGATGCCGGTGAGGATGTCGCCGATCACGTTCGGGGGCGTGGCGTCGGCCGACGGCGAGGGCTTCGCCGAGGTGGCCGTGGCGGTCGGGACGGGCACCTTGACCGTGGAGGGCGAGGCGGTCGCACCGGACTTCTTGGTCGCGGCCTTGGCGGTGCCGGACGGCGCCGGCAGCACCTTGATCTCGCTCTTGGGGACGGGCGTCTCCTCGATCACCGTGTCCGGAGCGGTGGCGCAGGCCTTGTCGCTCTGGGTGTCGGCCACGGCGAGCGTGGTCGGGGTGTAGGCGGCACCGACCAGCATCGCGGTGGGCACGGCGGCGATCGCCATCACCCGGCCGCGGATGCGGCGGCGCACGCTCGTCCGCGGCGCAGCGTGGCGGGGACCGGGCGCGGCGGCTGCGGCGGACTCGTCCCGGTCGGTCACCGCTGCTCCCCCGGGTCGGCCGCCGGTGCGGCGTTGTCGGCGGCGTCGGCCGGGGTCTGCTGGGCGGGCAGCAGCGGCTGGGTGGTCTCGACCGGGGCCTCGGCCGTGAAGTCCGCCGTGGCGGGCTCCGCGGCGGGCGCCTCCTCGACGGCGGTGACGGGCTTGAGCGGCGCCCAGGCCATCAGCAGGCCGCCGGCCATCAGGCCGAGGATCAGGCCGAAGCCGAAGCCGCCGAGGTTGGAGACCGGGATGGAGATCAGTGCGAGCAGCGTGGTCGCCACGCCGCAGAAGATCCGCACCAGCGGCTGGAACCACGCGGTCAGGCCGAGGCACATCATCAGGATGCCGATGATGAGTGAACCGGCGCCCGCGGTGGTGGCCATCGACACGGTCATGCCGGCGAGGTTCAGCTCGGCGTAGGGGAAGTACAGGATGGGCACGCCGGCGATCATGGCCAGCAGGCCGCCCCAGAACGGCCGCGAGCGGCGCCAGTTGCGGAACCGCAGCCGCAGGTTGATGCCGCCGTCGTTCTCGGGCCACGTCTGGGCAGTTGCGCTGGACACGATGCAACTCCTCGATGGTTCGCTGCGAGGGGGAGGAAACGCCTGAGCTGCGGCCGGGGGCGGGCGGGCGCCCGCCTCCGGCCGCGGGATCCGTCATCGCGGTGCGCCGGTCGGCGCACCGTCAGACGAGGATCAGTAGCACTCCTTGCCGTTGCCGTCGTCACCGACGTACAGCTTGAGGTCCAGGCCGTTGAGCTTGAAGGTGCCGGCCGAGGTGGCCCAGGCGGTCTGCTTCACGTTGGTCAGGTGCGCCTTGGGGGCGGTCTGCGAGAAGCCGAGCAGGCCGGACGGCTTGCCGGTGCCCATCGGGCTCTTCCAGTTGGCGGTGGCGCTGGTCTTCAGCGTCGAGGCGTCCTGGCCGATGTTGATGTCGGTGAACTCGGCGTCGGCGGACAGCTGGTCGAGGTCGATCAGCAGGTTCTGCGCAGAGACCTGCTTCTTGACGTCGTCGCTGTTGCCGGCCTCCAGGCGCAGGGTCACCTTCGGCAGCTTCAGGCCGAGCAGCGCGGGCTCGCTGACCACGGACTGGCACATGCCCTTGATGGTGGCCGTGTCGAACGCGGAGATCGCGACCGCGTGCGGGGTGCCGTTGGTCTCGAAGTCGTACGAGCCGAACTGGGCGAAGTTCTCACCCGTCAGGTCTTCGGCGGTGACCTTGAAGCGCTGGCCGGAGACGTTGAACGAGGCGGCGAGCGCGTTGTTGGCCAGCGCCACGCCGATCGCCGCGGTGGCGGCGATGCCCGGCACCATGGCGATGCCGAAGCGCTTCCAGCTGGTCTTGCCGAAAGTCTGGGACATGCGTGTGTCCTCCTTCTAGGACGTACATCTCCGGCCGTGTCCGGTGCGTCCCGCACCGGCCCGGGCCTGGGATGGGAGAGAGCTACGTCCTCGGTAGCGGAGAGCGCCAGCGCGTCGTGGGCCGACGGACATGGCGATCACCCCCGAGCGACAACCGGCGACCGCACGGCTGCGCGGTCGCAGGAAGGACAGGAACCGCGTGTGGGATCTGCGGCTACCCCCCTGCCCTCCAACCGCCGACCGGGGCCGGCGGTTACCCGATGGGGATTCCCTGAGCGGGACCGGGCGTGGGCCGATCGTGCTGGAATCCCGGGCCGAACACAAGGGGTCGATTACTGACGGGTAATCCAACAGTGTGTACCGTTGATCATGGAAACAGAGGCTCGATCACTCTGTGTCACATTCACCGTGGGCGACACATCCGCAATCCGCAGGAAACGGCGCTGAAACACCCCGGCCGGCCACTGAACGTGACCGGCCGAGGGTGGTTGTCAAGATTTGATTAAGCTCTACGAAATCTCCTGGATTGTCGCCAAATCCCCAGCGACACCGCAGGTCACACGCCGTGCCACCCGCCCGGGCCGGGCCACTGCACCCGGCCGCGGCGGAACCGCCCGGCCACTGCCGTCAGAAGAGCACCCGGGCGAGGGCGCTGCGCGCCGCGACCACCCGCGGGTCCTCCGGGCCGATGACCTCGAAGAGCTCCAGCAGCCGCAGCCGCGCGGCGTCGCGGTCCTCGCCGGCCGTCCGGCCGACGGTGTCCACCAACCGCCCGAAGGCGTCCTCGACGTGCCCGCCCACCAGGTCCAGGTCGGCCGCGCGCAGCTGCGCCTCGACGTCCTTCGGGCCGGCGGCGGCCGCCGCCCGCACCTGCTGGGGGTCCATGCCCTCGACCCGCTGCAGCAACTGTGCCTGCGCCAGGCCGAGCTTGGCCTCCGTGTTGCCGGGCTGGTCGGACAGCACGTTCTGGTACGCCCGGACGGCGCCGCCGAGGTCGCCGCGGTCCAGCGCGTCGTGCGCCGCCTCCAGCGCCGGGTCGGACGGCAGCCGCGGTGCCTGCGCCGCGGCCTCGCCGCCGGCCGCGTCCGAGGACAGACCGGTGATGCCGAAGCGCTGCTCGGCCACCGCGATCAGCTGGTCGAGGATCTTGCGGACGTTGGCCTCGTTCTCGGCGCCCTGGAACAGCGGGACGAGCTGACCCGCCACCACGGCCATCACGGCCGGGATGCCCTGGATGCCGAACTGCTGGGCGATCAGCTGGTTGGCGTCGACGTCGATCTTGGCGAGCACGATCCGGCCGGCGTACTCCTCGGCCAGGCGCTCCAGGATCGGGCTGAGCTGCTTGCACGGGCCGCACCACTCGGCCCAGAAGTCGACCACGACCGGGACCTCGGCCGAGCGCTGCACGACCTCCGCCTCGAAGGTGTCCTCGCTGACGTCGAGGACCAGCTGGTGGGGCGCGGGTGCGGTGTCGCCGCCGGCCGCGGCCTGCCGGGCCCGGTCGGCCCGGGCCTGCTCGGCCTTCTGGGCTGCCTCGCCGGCCGCCTTGACCGCGGCGAGGTCGACCGCTCCGCGAAGGGCGGCGCTGTTGAGACGCGAATTCCGTGACTGCATGGCACCATCCTCCCCCGTCCGCACGGGTGACGGGCGCCAACCGGCCGGAAACCTCGCCGAGCCGTTGCGCCTGCGCCACCCGACCGTGCGACGGGGGCTGCCTCCCGGTGTGTAGCCGCTGCCGGCGCGGATCCCCATCCGCGCCCCGCACCGGCCCGATCCCATGGGCACGACGCGTGGTTGCCGCTCTTTCGCTACGAGTCGTAGCGTATCTCCATCCCGGGCCCGTCCCGCAAGACCCCCTCGGCGCCGCAGGACGTGACCTGCCCCACTTTCCGCCCGCCGGTGGCTGCTGACCGGGGGTTCCGGTCGCTACCGTTACCCGGACCGACCAAGTTACCAACCGGTAAATTTTCAGCTAGGAGGCTCGGTGGCCCCCACCACCCAGCAGCCGGCTGCCCCGGACACCGCCGCCCTTCCCCGCGGCAAGGGCCGTCCGCGCAGCGCTGCCGCCGACCGGGCGATCCTCGACGCCACCCGTGAAGCCCTCGCCGAACTCGGCTGGGGCGGCCTCACCATGGGCGACGTCGCCACCCGGGCCGGCGTCGCCAAGACCACCCTCTACCGGCGCTGGCCGTCCAAGAACGAACTGGTCGTCGACGCCGTCGCCAGCCTCTTCGACGAACTGGAGATGGCCGACCTCGGCAGCCTGCGGGCGGACATCGCCGCCACCGTCGCCCAGTTCGCCGACCTGCTCGCCCGGCCGGAGTCGCAGGCCGCGCTGATGGCGCTGTTCGCGGAGGGCAGCCGGGACCCGCAGCTGCGGCTGCGCATCCGCGAACGCATCGTCGACCCGCAGAAGCACCTCGTCCGGACGGGACGGGCCAACGCCCAGGCCCGCGGCGAGCTCCGCTCGGACCAGGACGAGGCGGCCGCCTGCGAGGAGATCGACCTCGTCTTCGACATGATCGCGGGCGCCGTCGAGCACCGGCTCCTGGTCGCCGGCGAACCCATCACCCGCCGCTGGCTGGACCGCTTCACCACCCTGATGCTGAGCGCCCTCGTCGGCCTGGACGCCTGAGCCGGAAGGCGGCGGGCTCGCGGCGGGTGCCCCACTCCTCCCGGACCGTCCACGGCCGCGCTCCACTCCGTACGGCGGCCGTACGGCCGCCGTGCGCGGGACGGCGGCGGCGGCCGGAACGTCCCCGCCGATTCGTTCGGGCGTCCTCCTGCCCGTCGACGGCACGGACCGGGCCCCGGAACGCCGGAGCCCCTCCCCGGGGCGGGGAGGGGCTCGGTCGCAGAGGCGGGCGGGGGCTCAGGCGGAGACCGGCTCCGGGGTCTCGATCAGCGGGGCGACGTCGCGGGAGACCTTGCGCTCCACGAAGAAGACGGCGGTCGGGATCGTGCCGGCCAGCAGCACCCAGGCCAGCCTGCCCATCGGCCACTTCGCCTTGGTGCCCAGGTCGAAGGCGAGGACCAGGTAGACCACGTACAGCCAGCCGTGCGCGATGCCGACGGCGCTGGTGAAGCCGCTCGCGCCCGAGACGTCCAGCACGTACTTGGCGATCACGCCGGCGGTCAGCAGGATCAGCAGGACGCCGGTGATGTACGCCAGCGCCCGGTATCGGGTCAGCACGCTCTGCTTCATACCGACGAGGGTAACCGCAGGCGGCGGCCGCTCCGGCCGCGCCCCCGCCGGACGCACCGGCCGGGTCAGGCCCCGCCCTCCTCCGCGGACGGGGAGAAGTCGCCGGCCGCCACCCGCAGCGGGCGGAGCAGCTCGAAGACCTGCGCGCACTGCTCGTCGTCGTAGCCCTCCAGACCGAAGTCGATGGCCATCAGTTCGCGGGTGGCCTGCTCGACCACCTCGCGGCCGCGGTCGGTGATCGCGGCGAGGACGCCGCGGCCGTCGGCGGGGTTGGGGCGGCGGGCGACCAGGCCGTCCCGCTCCAGGCGGTCGACGGTGTTGGTGACGCTCGTCGGGTGCACCATGAGGCGCTCGCCGATCTTGGAGAGCGGCAGCTGGCCGGCCCGGCTGAAGGTGAGCAGCACCAGCGCCTCGTACCGGGCGAAGGTGAGGCCGTAGGGCTTCACCACGGCGTCCACCCGGGACAGCAGGATCTGGTGGGCGCGCATCACCGAGGTGATCGCCGCCATGGACGGGACGGCGCCCCAGCGGCGGGTCCACAGGTCACCGGCGCGGGCGATCGGGTCGAAGTCGAGGGCGAGGGGCTTGGGCACTCTTCCACCGTACCGGCGTACGGGAGGCGGGGTAGCAGGTGTCCACGATGGTGGACAAGGGCCGGTTCTGGCGGGATCACGCCAAGCGATTTCTGGTCCGCACCAGGGCTCCGCACGGCCGAAACATGCCTGCAATCTTGCTTCTGGCGACGGGAGTTGGGGCCGGAACGCGATCATACGGGTTTCCTCCGTATGGAAACGACCGATCGGACGGGCGAATTGGGCGCTTCGGGCGCTTTGCGGGCTCGCGTCCGGATGGCGAGTGGTGGCCAACTCCCGATCGAGACCTGTCATTTCACGATCTGCATTGTCATGCTTCTGGCCAGCTTCGTTCGACCCGCCGGGCCCCCACCCCTCCGGCGGACGTCGTCGAACCGCACGGAGCAGCACGTCCGCGCCCGTTCCGCCCCAGCAGGCACTAACCCCGGTGCCCCGGAACGCGGCGCCACCGCGCACACGCGGTTGATCCGGAAGGAACCCGTACGTGAAGCGAAAGCTGACAGTCGGAGCCGTTCTCTCTGCGTCGGCGGTCCTCGCCAGTGCAATCCAGGTCAGCGCCGGTATCGCGCAGGCCTCCCCCGCTCCGGTGGGCCCCGCCGCCCCCGCCGAGCAGCGCGCCGCGCTCATCGCGCAGGCCGGCGCCGAGGCGCCCTCCGCGGCCCGCACCCTCGGCCTCGCCGGCCAGGAGCAGCTCGTCGTCAAGGACGCCGTCGTCGACGCCGACGGCACCCGGCACGTGCGCTACGAGCGCACCTTCGCCGGCCTGCCCGTCCTGGGCGGCGACCTGGTCGTGCACCAGGACGCCAAGGGCGCCGTGAAGGCCGTCGACCGCGCCGTCCAGGGCTCGGTCGCCCCGGCCACGCTCACCCCGAAGCTCACCGCCGCGCAGGCCGCCTCCAAGGCGCACGGCGCCGTCGCCGCCACCGTCGGTGTCGCCAAGGACGCCGACGAGGCCGCGCTGACCTCGGTCGCCGCGCCCGCGGGCGGCAAGCTGGTCGTCTGGGCCGCCTCCGGCAAGCCCCGCCTGGCCTACCAGACCACCGTCGAGGGCATGCGCGCCGACGGCACCCCGAGCCGCCAGCTGCTGGTCACCGACGCCGCGAGCGGCGAGGTCCTCTCCACCCACGAGCAGGTGCAGACCACCAACGCGACCGGCACCGGCAAGGGCGTCTTCGTCGGCTCGGTCTCGCTGACCACCAACTACACCGGCTCGACGTACCAGCTGAAGGACGCCACCCGCGGCGGGCAGTACACCACCACGCTGAACAACAAGACCTCCGGCGCGGGCACCCTGCTGACCGACGCCGACAACGCGTGGGGCACCGGCCTGGTCTCCAGCAGCCAGTCCGCCGCCGTGGACGCCCAGTACGGCGCGGCCGTGACCTGGGACTTCTACAAGAACACCTTCGGCCGCAACGGCATCAAGAACAACGGTGTCGGCGCCTACAGCCGGGTGCACTACGGCCGGAACTACGTCAACGCGTTCTGGGACGACTCCTGCTTCTGCATGACGTACGGCGACGGCGCGTCCAACACCCACCCGCTGACCGAGCTGGACGTGGCCGGCCACGAGATGAGCCACGGCGTCACCGCCAACACCGCCGGCCTGAACTACTCGGGCGAGTCCGGCGGCCTGAACGAGGCCACCAGCGACATCTTCGGCACCGGCGTGGAGTTCTACGCCAACCTGGCCGCCGACAAGGGCGACTACCTGATCGGCGAGCTGATCAACATCAACGGCGACGGCTCGCCGCTGCGCTACATGGACAAGCCCTCCAAGGACGGCGGTTCGGCGGACTACTGGTCCTCCTCCGTGGGCTCCCTGGACGTCCACTACTCGTCCGGCGTCGGCAACCACTTCTTCTACCTGCTGGCCGAGGGCAGCGGCGCGAAGACGATCAACGGCGTCAGCTACAACAGCCCCACCTACAACGGCTCCACGGTCACCGGCATCGGCCGGGCCAAGGCGCTGCAGGTCTGGTACCGGGCGCTGAGCGTCTACATGACGTCCACCACCAACTACAAGGGCGCGCGCACCGCGACCCTGAACGCGGCGTCGGACCTCTACGGTGCCGGATCCGCCGAGTACGCCCAGGTTGCCGCTGCCTGGGCCGCGGTGAACGTCAGCTGACGCACCGCGGTTGAAGACGCAGCAGCCGGGCCCTCCGGAGGGGAGGCCCGGCTGCTGCCTCATGTCCGGCCCCGAACGGCCGTGACAGGAATACGCCAACTCTTGTCGTACATCTGTCATTTGACGGTCCGTCTTGTCATGCTTCCTTCCAGCCCCGTGCGGCGCCCGACCGGCCACCCCAACCGGTCCGGTGCCGCATGACCGCACGGAGCAGCACGTCAGCGCTCGTTCCGCCCCAGTCGGCACCGGACCCGGTGCCCCGGAGCGATGCGCGACCGCGCACACGCGGTTGATCCGGAAGGAACCCGTACGTGAAGCGAAAGCTCGCCCTCGGCGCCGTCCTCTCCACCTCGGCCCTGCTCGCCGGCGCGATCCAGGTCGCCGCGGGCGCCCAGGCCGCCCCCGCCCCGGCCGCCGCGCAGCAGCGGGCCGCGCTGCTCGCCCAGGCAGGCGCCGAGGCCCCCGCCGCAGCCCGCGTCCTCGGCCTCTCCGGCCAGGAGCAGCTGGTCGTCAAGGACGCCGTCGTCGACGCCGACGGCGCCCGCCACCTGCGTTTCGACCGGACCTTCGCCGGCCTGCCGGTGCTCGGCGGCGACCTGGTCGTGCACCAGGACGCCCAGGGCGCCGTGAAGGCCGTCGACCGCGCCGTCCAGGGCTCGGTCGCCCCCGCCTCGCTCAGCCCGAAGCTCACCGCCGCGCAGGCCGCCGCCGGGGCGCACGGCGCGGTCGCCGCCACCGTCGGGAAGTCCGCCGACGCGGACGAGCCGGCGCTGACCTCGGTCGGCGCGGCGGGCGGCGCGGAGCTGGTGGTGTGGGCCGCCTCCGGCACCCCGCGGCTCGCCTACCGGACGACCGTCGAGGGCATGCGCGCCGACGGCACCCCGAGCAGCCGCCTGGTCGTCACCGACGCCGCGACCGGCGCGGTGCTCTCCTCCGAGGAGCAGATCCGCACCTCCAACGCGACCGGCAGCGGCAAGGGCGTCTTCGTCGGCTCGGTCACCCTGACCACCAACTACACCGGCTCGACGTACCAGTTGAAGGACAACACCCGCGGCGGCCAGTACACCGTCGACAAGAACGGGACGCTGTACACCGACGCCGACAACGTCTGGGGCAACGGCAGCGCCTCCAACGGGCAGTCCGCCGCGGTGGACGCGCAGTACGGCGCGGCCGCCACCTGGGACTTCTACAAGTCGACCTTCAACCGCAACGGCATCAAGAACAACGGCGTCGGCGCGTACAGCAAGGTCCACTACGGCACCAACTACGTCAACGCGTTCTGGAGCGACGGCTGCTTCTGCATGACGTACGGCGACGGGTCGGGCAACACCCACCCGCTGACCGCGATCGACGTGGCCGGCCACGAGATGACGCACGGCGTGACCTCCGCCACGGCGGGCCTCAACTACTCGGGCGAGTCCGGCGGCCTGAACGAGGCCACCAGC
>NZ_BAAALD010000094.1:0-29570 GCF_039528095.1 Kitasatospora arboriphila | reverse complement strand
CCTTCCAGCGGACCCTCCGGGCGTTTCGCTCTTTCGTGTTTCCAGCTTATCAGATGTTTTCTGCTCCGTTTTCCGGAGTCCGTTTCATCGGATTCGCTTTCGCCTTTCGGCGCTCCCGAACTCTATCAGAGTTCTTTCACCGGATTTACCGCCTCGAACTGAATTCGAGTGGTGCCGTCCGGCAGTGGGGCAACCCGGAGAACATTACGCCCCGGGTCGCCCCACGTCAAACCTGGCCCGGCGGGTCTCAGACCTCGACCACGACCGGGAGGATCATCGGCCGGCGGCGGTAGTTGTCCGCCACCCACTTGCCGATGGTCCGGCGCACCAGCTGCTGCACCTGGCGGACCTCCAGCACGCCGTCGCCCGCGGAGCGGGTGAGGGCCTCCTCCAGCTTCGCGACGACCGGGACGAAGGCGCCGTCGTCGATGCCGGAGCCGCGGGCCTGGATGGTCGGGCCGCTGACGATCTTGCCGTTGGTGGAGTCGACCACGACGAAGACGGAGATGAAGCCCTCCTCGCCGAGGATCCGGCGGTCCTTCAGCGAGGCCTCGGTGATGTCGCCGACCGAGGAGCCGTCGACGTACACGTAGCCGGCCTGGACCTTGCCGACGATCCGGGCGACGCCGTCCTCCAGGTCGACGCAGACGCCGTCCTCGGCGATGACGACCCGGTCCTTCGGCACGCCGGTGAGGATGCCGAGGTCGGCAGCGGCCCGCAGGTGGCGCCACTCGCCGTGGACCGGCATGAGGTTGCGCGGTCGGCAGATGTTGAAGAAGTACAGGAGTTCGCCGGCCGAGGCGTGGCCGGAGACGTGCACCTTGGCGTTGCCCTTGTGCACGACGTTGGCGCCCCAGCGGGTCAGGCCGTTGATCACGCGGTAGATCGCGGTCTCGTTGCCGGGGATCAGTGAGGAGGCGAGCACCACGGTGTCGCCCTCGACGATGCGGATCTGGTGCTCCCGGTTGGCCATCCGCGAGAGCGCGGCCATCGGCTCGCCCTGCGAGCCGGTGCAGACCAGCACGACCTTGTCGTCCGGCAGGTCGTCCAGCGTCTTCACGTCGACGATCAGGTTGCCGGGGACCTTGAGGTAGCCGAGGTCACGGGCGATGCCCATGTTGCGGACCATCGAGCGGCCGACGAACGCGACCTTGCGGCCGTGCGCGTGGGCGGCGTCCAGCACCTGCTGGATGCGGTGCACGTGGCTGGCGAAGGACGCGACGATGATCCGGCGCTGGGCGCTCGCGAAGACGTTGCGCAGCGCGGCGGAGATGTCCCGCTCGTGCGGGATGAAGCCGGGGACCTCGGCGTTGGTGGAGTCCACCAGCAGCAGGTCCATGCCCTCCTCGGCCAGCTTGGCGAAGGCCGGGAGGTCGGTGAGGCGGCCGTCGAGCGGCAGCTGGTCCATCTTGAAGTCGCCGGTGGCGACGACCGTGCCGGCCGGGGTGCGGACGGCGACCGCGAGGGCGTCCGGGATGGAGTGGTTGACCGCGATGAACTCGCAGTCGAAGGGGCCGATGCGCTCGCGCTCGCCCTCCTTGACCTCCAGGACGTACGGGCGGATCCGGTGCTCGGCGAGCTTGGCCTCGATGAGCGCGAGGGTGAGCTTCGAGCCGATCAGCGGGATGTCCGGGTTCTCCCGGAGCAGGTACGGGACGGCGCCGATGTGGTCCTCGTGCCCATGGGTCAGGACGATGCCGTCGACCTTGTCGAGGCGGTCCCGGATGTAGGTGAAGTCCGGGAGGATCAGGTCGACGCCGGGCTGCTCGTCCTCGGGGAAGAGGACGCCGCAGTCGACGATCAGGATGCGGTCGCCGAACTCCATGACCGTCATGTTGCGGCCGATCTCGCCGAGGCCGCCGAGCGGGGTGATGCGGAGGGCGCCCTCCTTGAGTGCGGGAGGGGCGCCGAGTTCGGGGTGCGGGTGGCTCAAAAGACTCTCCTCACGACGCACGCCACATGCCCGGGATCGTCCGGCGCCATGGGGTGTGCGTCCATCGTTGGCTTCCTACGTACCAGGTGCCTCCGCGCCTTCGGTCCGGTCCAGCGGCAGGCCCTCGGGGGCCCGGCGAGCCGGGGCGCGTACGTCTGTTGTCTGCTAGAGGTGTACCCCGCCGGCGGCCAGATCCTGCTTCAGTTGCGCAATCTCCTCCGCGGTGGCGGAGACCAGCGGGAGGCGCAGCGGGCCCGCAGGGTGTCCCTGCAGGGTGAGCGCGGCCTTGCTGAGGATGACGCCCTGGGTGCGGAAGATGCCGGTGAAGACCGGCAGCAGGGACTGGTGGACGGCGGTGGCCTTGGCGGTGTCGCCCGCGGTGAAGGCCTCGATCATGGCCTTGAGCTCGGGCGTGACCACGTGGCTGACGACGCTGACCACGCCGACGGCACCGACCGAGAGTAGCGGCAGGGTCAGGACGTCGTCGCCGGAGTACCAGGCGAGGTCGGAGCGGGCGATCGCCCAGGAGGCGGCGCCGACGTCGCCCTTGGCGTCCTTGTTGGCGACGATGCGGGGGTGCTCGCCGAGCCGGACGAGCGTCTCGTGGCTCAGTGCGACGGCACTGCGGCCGGGGATGTCGTAGAGCATGACGGGCAGCTCGGTGGCGTCCGCGATGGCCGTGGTGTGCCGGTACAGGCCCTCCTGCGGGGGCTTGCTGTAGTACGGCGTGACGGCGAGCAGGCCGTGGGCGCCGGCCGCCTCGGCCTGGCGGGCCAGCTCGACGCTGTGGTGGGTGTCGTTGGTGCCGACGCCGGCGACGATGTGCGCGCGGTCCCCGACGGCCTCCACCACCGCCCGGACGAGCTGGGCCTTCTCGGCGTCGCTGGTGGTCGGCGACTCGCCGGTGGTGCCGTTGAGGACGAGGCCGTCGTTGCCGGCGTCCACGAGGTGGGCGGCGAGGCGCTGGGCGCCGTCGAGGTCGAGCCCGCCGTCGGCGGTGAAGGGGGTGACCATCGCGGTCAGGACCCGGCCGAAGGGCGTCTGGGGGGTGGAGGTCGGAGCCATGCGTCCAAAACTACTCGTAGGCCACTGGGGGGCGGTCACGCCGGTCCACGGTTCGGACAGGATCGTGCGAGGTCGGCGGCGGGCCGTCGGGGTCGGAGCATGGGATTCCGGTGCTGCCCGCTCGGGGGTTCGGGCAGCACCGGAATCCGTGCTCCGAGCGTAGGGAGCGGGCGGAACCGCTGCAATCCGGACATGCCGGGCGGTCCGCCCGGATGCCCGTCTTCGCAGGTCAGGGGGCGACTCGGCCGTGCGCGTCGAAGGCCGCACGGGTGAGCGGCATCAGCTGCCCCCAGAGCTCCTCCATCTGCTCGGCGACCATCTCGATCTCCCGCTGCGGGAAGGACGGCACGGTGGCGTGCTCGTTCTTGGTGCGCAGCGAGAGGAAGTGCATGAGCGACCGGGCGTTGCAGGTGGCGTACATGGAGGAGAACAGGCCGACCGGGAGGACGGCGCGGGCGACCTCGCGGGCGACGCCGGCGGCGAGCATCTCCTGGTAGGCGCGGTAGGAGGAGCGGTAGGACTCCTCCATCGCCTCGGTGGTGACCTTGTGCTGCTCGGCGGTGCCCTCGACGAACTCGTACCGGCCGGGCTTGCCCTGCTGGACGAGGCGGCGCTCCGGGCCGGGGACGTAGAAGACGGGCTGCAGCTCGCGGTAGCGGCCGGACTCCTCGTTGTAGGACCAGCCGCTGCGGTGCCGGTGGAACTCGCGGAAGACGAAGATCGGCGCGCTGATGAAGAAGGTCATCGAGTTGTGCTCGAAGGGGGTGCCGTGGCGGTCCCGCATCAGGAAGTTGATCAGGCCCTTGGACTTCTCCGGGTCCTCGCCGATCGTCTCCAGGGACTGCTCGCCCTTGGTGGACACGCGGGCGGCCCACAGGACGTCGGTGTCGGTGGCGGCGCTGCGGACGAGTTCCACCGTGACGTCGCTGCGGAAGGTCGGGGCCAGGTCGTCGCTCACGCGGTGCTCCTCGTTTCGGTGGTGGTGCTGTGCAGCTTGATGGCGTGCTGCATGGCCTTGCGGGCACGCGGGGTGTCGCCGGCGTCGGCGTAGGCCACGGCGAGGCGGAAGAAGGCCCGCCAGTCGTGCGGGGAGGCCTCCGCCTCGGTCTTGCGGCGGGCGAAGACCTCGTCGGCGGAGGCCCGGTCGATCCGGCCGCCGGAGGTGCGGCGGAGTTCGTCGACGGGCAGGCCGCCCTCGGCCTCCAGCTCGCGGGCGAGCTGCTCGCTGGCCCGTCCGAAGCGGACGGTCTGGCGCAGGAACCAGATGCCGATCGGGGGGATGACGAAGGCGCAGACGCCGAGGCCGATGCCGAGCGGCTTGCCGGTGGCGACCAGTTGGACGCCCTCCCCCACGCAGAGCAGGGAGACCAGGACCAGGGCGGCGGCGAGCAGGAAGAAACCGGTGCGGGAGGTCATGCGGGGCTCACAGGTCCAGGAAGTGTTCGAGGCCGAGGGTGAGTCCGGGGGTGTCCACGACCTTGCGGACGCCGAGCAGGATGCCCGGCATGAAGCAGCTGTGGTGCAGCGAGTCGTGGCGGATGGTGAGGGTCTCGCCGGTGTCGCCGAACAGGATCTCCTGGTGGGCGAGCAGGCCGCGCAGCCGCACCGCGTGCACGGGGACGCCGTCCACGTCGGCGCCGCGGGCGCCGGGCAGCTCGTGGGTCGTCGGGTCCTGCTGGGGGGCGCGGCCGGCATCCTTGCGGGCGGCGGCGATGAGCTGCGCGGTGCGGGTGGCGGTGCCGCTGGGGGCGTCGGCCTTGCGGTCGTGGTGGAGCTCGACGACCTCGACGGACTCGAAGTACTTGGCGGCCTTCTGGGCGAACTGCATGCCGAGGACGGCGCCGATGGAGAAGTTCGGGGCGATGAGCAGGCCGGTGGCGGGGCTCCCGGCGAGCCAGCCGCCGACGGTGGCGAGGCGCTCGTCCGTCCAGCCGGTGGTGCCGGTGACCACGTGGATCCCGTGGTGCAGGGCGTAGTCGAGGTTGCCCATGACGGCGTCGGGGTGGGTGAGCTCGACGGCGACCTGGACGCCGGCGTCGGTCAGCTCGGTGAGGTCGGAGCCGCGGCCGAGGGCCGCGACCAGCTCCATGTCGGGGGCGGCCTCGACGGCCTTGACGGCCTCGGAGCCGATCCGTCCGTTGGCGCCGATCACGGCGACGCGCAGTGTCATGCGGTTTCCTCCTGGGCGAGCACGTCGGCCACGGCTGCGGCCCGCTTGGCGTTGATCGGACCGATCAGGGCGAGCGACGGGCGGTGGGCCCCCAGCACATCACGGGCGACCGCCCGGACGTCGTCCAGGGTCACCGCCGCTATCTTCGCCAGCATGTCGTCCACCGACAGGTGGGTGCCGTAGCAGAGCTCGGCCTTGCCGATGCGGTTCATCAGCGAGCCGGTGTCCTCCATGCCGAGCACGGTGGAGCCGGAGATCTGGCCGATGGCGCGCTGGAGCTCCTCCTCGGTGATGCCGTCGGCGACGACCTTGGCGAGCTCCTGGCGGCAGATCGACAGCACCTCCTCGACCCGCTTGGGCTGGCAGCCGGCGTAGATGCCGAAGATGCCGCTGTCGGCGTAGGAGGAGGAGTAGGAGTAGACGGAGTAGGCGAGGCCGCGCTTCTCCCGGACCTCCTGGAAGAGCCGGGAGCTCATACCGCCGCCGAGGGCGGCGTTGAGGACGCCCATCGCCCAGCGCCGCTCGTCGTGGCGGGGCACGCCCGGCACGCCGAGGACGAGGTGGGCCTGCTCGGTGGGCCGGTTGAGGACCTCGGTGCGGCCGGCGGTGCGCAGCGCCTTGACGCCGCGGCGGACGTCGGCGGGGTGGCCGGTGGAGCGGGCGAGGACGGGCGCGAAGGCCTCCTCGACGAGCTTGACGACCTTGCGGTGGTCGAGGTTGCCGGCGGCGGCCACGACCAGGTGCTCGGGCTTGTAGCGGCGCTTGTAGAAGCCGGCGATCTGGTCGCGGGTGAGGTTGGTGACAGTCTCCTCGGTGCCGAGGATCGGGCGGCCGAGCGGGCCGTCGCCGTAGATCACCTTGGCGAAGAGGTCGTGGACGACGTCGCCCGGGTCGTCCTCGGCCATGGCCATCTCCTCGAGGATGACGCCGCGCTCGGCGTCGACGTCCTCGGCGCGGATCAGCGAGCCGGTGAGCATGTCGCAGACCACGTCGATGGCGAGCGGCAGGTCGGTGTCGAGCACCCGCGCGTAGTAGCAGGTGTTCTCCTTGGCGGTGAAGGCGTTCATCTCGCCGCCGACGGCGTCCAGGGCCGCGGAGATCTCGAGGGCGCTGCGCCGGGCGGTGCCCTTGAAGAGCAGGTGCTCCAGGTAGTGGGTGGCGCCATTGAGGACGGGCGTCTCGTCGCGGGAGCCGACGCCGACCCAGATGCCGAAGGTCGCGGAGCGGACGGTCGGCAGGGTCTCGGTGACGACCCGCAGGCCGCCGGGCAGGACGGTGCGGCGGACGGTGCCGGCGCCGTCGAGGCCCTTCAGCAGGGTCTTGGTGGTGCCGGGGCGCTGGTGTGCCGCGGAGGCCTGAGCCACCAGGGTGTACCTCTCGATCGGGGAAGAACAGGGTGCGGCCCGCACGCCGCGAGGGCGTGCGGGCCGCGGGAGGACTACCTCGTCACTCGGTGCGTCACTCGGAGGCGGCCTCGCCGCCCTCCTCGCCCTCGACCACGGGAACGAGGGAGAGCTTGCCGCGGGGGTCGATCTCGGCGATCTCGACCTGCACCTTGGTGCCGACCGCGAGCACGTCCTCGACGTTCTCCACGCGCTTGCCGCCGGCGAGCTTGCGGATCTGCGAGATGTGCAGCAGACCGTCCTTGCCGGGCATGAGGGAGACGAACGCGCCGAAGGTCGTGGTCTTCACCACGGTGCCCAGGTAGCGCTCGCCGACCTCCGGCATGGTCGGGTTGGCGATCTGGTTGATCGTGGTGCGGGCGGCCTCGGCGGCCGGGCCGTCGGAGGCACCGATGTAGATGGTGCCGTCGTCCTCGATCGTGATCTCGGCGCCGGTGTCCTCCTGGATCTGGTTGATCATCTTGCCCTTGGGGCCGATGACCTCACCGATCTTGTCCACCGGGATCTTGATCGTGATGATGCGCGGGGCGTACTGCGACATCTCGTCCGGAGTGTCGATGGCCTCGTTCATCACGTCGAGGATGTGCAGGCGGGCGTCCTTGGCCTGCTTCAGCGCGGCGGCGAGCACCGACGCCGGGATGCCGTTCAGCTTGGTGTCGAGCTGGAGGGCGGTGATGAAGTTGCGGGTGCCGGCGACCTTGAAGTCCATGTCGCCGAACGCGTCCTCGGCGCCGAGGATGTCGGTCAGCGTGACGTAGTGGGTCTCGCCGTCGATCTCCTGGGAGATCAGGCCCATGGCGATGCCGGCGACGGCGGCCTTCAGCGGCACACCGGCGTTCAGCAGCGACATGGTGGAGGCGCAGACCGAGCCCATCGAGGTGGAGCCGTTGGAGCCGAGCGCCTCGGAGACCTGGCGGATGGCGTACGGGAACTCCTCGCGGGAGGGCAGCACGGGCAGGATCGCCCGCTCGGCCAGCGCGCCGTGGCCGATCTCGCGGCGCTTGGGCGAGCCCACGCGGCCGGTCTCGCCGACGGAGTACGGCGGGAAGTTGTAGTTGTGCATGTAGCGGCGGCGCGTCTCCGGGGAGAGCGTGTCGAGCTGCTGCTCCATGCGGAGCATGTTCAGCGTGGTGACGCCCAGGATCTGGGTCTCGCCGCGCTCGAACAGGGCGGAGCCGTGAACCCGCGGGATCGCCTCGACCTCGGCGGCCAGGGTGCGGATGTCGGTGACGCCGCGACCGTCGATGCGGACCTTGTCCTTGATGACGCGCTCGCGGACGATCTTCTTGGTCAGCGCGTTGTAGGCGGCGCTGATCTCCTTCTCGCGGCCCTCGAAGTCCGGGAGGAGCTTGTCCGCGGCGACCGCCTTGATGCGGTCGAGCTCGTTGTTGCGCTCCTGCTTGCCGGCGATGGTGAGCGCCTGGGCGAGCTCGTCCTTGACCGCGGAGGTCAGGGCGGAGAGCACGTCGTCCTGGTAGTCCAGGAAGACCGGGAACTCGCCGGTCGGCTTGGCGGCCTGGGCGGCCAGCTGGGCCTGGGCGGCGCAGAGCACCTTGATGAACGGCTTGGCGGCCTCGAGACCGGCGGCCACGACCTCTTCGGTCGGGGCCTCGGCGCCGTCGGCGACCAGCTTGATGGTCTTGTCGGTGGCCTCGGCCTCGACCATCATGATCGCGACGTCGCCGTCCGGCAGGGCGCGGCCGGCCACGACCATGTCGAAGACGGCGTCCTCGAGCTCCGAGTGGGTCGGGAAGGCGACCCACTGGCCCTTGATCAGCGCGACGCGGACGCCGCCGATCGGGCCGGAGAACGGCAGGCCGGCCAGCTGGGTGGAGGCGGAGGCCGCGTTGATGGCCACCACGTCGTAGAGGTGGTCCGGGTTGAGCGCCATCACGGTGACGACGACCTGGATCTCGTTGCGCAGGCCCTTGACGAAGGACGGGCGCAGCGGGCGGTCGATCAGGCGGCAGGTGAGGATCGCGTCCTCGGAGGGCCGGCCCTCACGACGGAAGAACGAGCCGGGGATCCGGCCCGCGGCGTACATGCGCTCCTCGACGTCCACGGTCAGCGGGAAGAAGTCGAAGTGCTCCTTCGGCTGCTTGGACGCGCTGGTCGCCGACAGCACCATGGTGTCGTCGTCCAGGTAGGCGACGGCGGAGCCGGCGGCCTGGCGGGCCAGGCGGCCCGTCTCGAAGCGGATGGTACGGGTGCCGAAGCTGCCGTTGTCGATGACGGCCTCGGCGTAGAACACGTTCTCTTCCACCTGGAAGATCTCCTCTTTCGTACGTCTCCGGTGGAGCGCCCCCCAGCGTCCGCCTGCCCGGCCCTGCGGGCCGGTCTTCGATCGAAGCCCCCGGGCGTCTGTCGACGACTCCCGGCGGCCACTACCGAGGACCGGCGCCTCTCGGCTGCCTGGTCGGCGGTCGCGTGTGGACGCTCCCCGGATGCGGGCGGCCTCCGTTTGAGGCCTGCGGCCCGCAGGGTGTCGGTCCTGCCCGGTGCCGTCCGCGCGTCGCGCGGTCGGGCACTTACCCGGGCATGCCCTTCACCTTACAAATTCACACCCTACCGAGCACGCCATTACCACGCGTGTGGCAGCGGTTCTTCCGCCCGGGGTGCGGTCCGCGCGGTGCTGCCGCGCGGATGCGCCGAAGGGCGGCCCCCCGGGAAGGGGAGCCGCCCCACGAAGCGGTGTCAGCGAGCGCCGCCCGCGGCGCCGCGGCGGATGCCGAGGCGGTCGACGAGGGTACGGAAACGCTCGATGTCCTTCTTGGCCAGGTACTGCAGCAGGCGGCGGCGCTGGCCGACCAGGATCAGCAGACCACGACGGGAGTGGTGGTCGTGCTTGTGGGCCTTGAGGTGCTCGGTCAGGTCCGAGATGCGGCGGGAGAGCATGGCCACCTGGACCTCGGGGGAGCCGGTGTCGCCCTCCTTCTGGCCGAACTCGGCGATGATCTGCTTCTTGACGTCGGCGGCGAGAGCCACGGCATCTCCTTCGGGGTGGCCGAGCGATCCCGGTAGACGACACAGGATCTGACAGAACTCGGACTGACCAAGCGTACCAGCGCCCGCCGGCGTCCCCTGTCGCGGGGTGCCGGCGGGCGCCGGGTCGGGTGCGGCGGCGTCAGCTGGTGGCGCCGCGGACCAGGGCGTAGATGTTCAGCACGGCCAGCGCGAGCGGGACGAGCGAGATCAGCATCAGGCCGTCCACCATGTCCAGGATCCGCCCCCAGAAGGGGGAGACGCCGAGGCGGGGGACGATCAGCGCGATCGCGGTGAGCAGGGCGGCGCCCACGGCGATCGAGGCCGACAGCCAGACGGTGCGCAGATCGAGCGAGCTGCCGGTGCCGCCCTCCTGCAGCTGCTCCAGGATGAACAGCGGGGTGTGCAGCGAGAGGCCGAGGATCAGCAGGGCGAGCCCGATCAGGCCGGCGATGGTGAGGCTGAAGACCTGCGCGGTGTAGCGGAACAGCCGGGCGCGCAGCATGGTCGAGATGCCGACGGCCAGGGCGAGCAGCTCGGCGAAGGCGGAGTCGCTGAAGCCGAGCACGGCGCAGGCGCCGATGACGGTGGCGGAGCAGCCGCCGACCAGGCCGACGAGGACCTCGTGGCCGCGGCGGGCCTGGTGGGCGATCCGCTCGTACTGCACGGTCTCGGTGCGGCTGCCCTCCTCGCCGTAGGCGCTGCCGCGGGTGCGGGTCTGGCCGGGCGGGCTGAAGCCGACGGGGAGGCGGGCGAAGCGGGCGGAGAGGGCCGGCAGGAAGCCGACCGCGGCGACCGCGGCGACACCGGTGACGGCGGCGATGTGGGTGGCCGGGGTGCCGTCGAGCAGCACGGCGGCGAAGGTCGCCAGGGTGCCGGCGGCGGCGAGGAAGGAGGAGGCGACGAAGACCGAGTCCTTCTCCGGCAGCAGGCCGACGAGCAGCACCGAGACGACGAGGACGGCGACGCAGCCGACGAGGAACTGCAGCCGGCCGGGGCCGTCGCCGGCGTTCGCGACCGGGACGGCGCCGGAGCCGGCGATCAGGGCGTGCGGCAGGGCGCCGAGGCCGAGCGCGAGGCCGGCCGCGTGGTCGTCGTAGACCCGGGCGCGGACGCCGGCGAAGGTGACCAGGACGACCGCGGTGACGCCGGAGAGGATGCCGGCCAGGCCGTGCATGTCGTGGCGCAGGTCGGAGAACCAGAGGGCGAAGCCGAGCAGCACCAGCATCACGGTGGCGCCGATCAGGCCGAAGGCCCGCATCAGGTCGGGGCTCCAGAACCGGCGGTCGGCCTCGACGGCGCTGGCGACGGCGTCGGCCACGTCGTCGTAGACCGCGGGCGGCAGCGACTCGGCGAACGGGCGCAGGCTCAGCAGGTCGCCGTCGCGGACCTGCTGCGCGGCCAGCGGCAGGCCGCTGTCGAGCACGGTGCCGTCCCGGCGGACGAGGTGGAAGCCGGTGGGCGTGCCGTCGACCTGGGTCTGCCCGGTGAGGCGCAGCACCTCGGGGTAGATGTCGGCGAGCGGAACGTCCTCGGGCAGGGCGACGTCGATCCGGCTGTCGGGCGCGACGACGGTGACCCGGCAGAAGCCGGTCGTTGCACTGGCGCTCATGCGGCCACCTCCGCGAGCCCTGAGGCCGCTTCGCGCCATGCGCACCTCTTGACTGTCCGCTCGCTCACCGGCGCTCCCCCTTGTCGGATATGCCTGCTCGTCAGCTCTTGGTTCGATTGCGCCCTCCTACGGACCGGTCCGGAACTGACACGGTCCGGGGCGGAGTTGGCGCGGCGTTACCCTACCGCCCGCGGAGGTGCGGCTGCGGTCCGGCCCCGCCCGAATTCGCCGCAGGCCGCGGGGGGCGGCGAATTGCCGTGCAACGGTGTGCTGTTGTGGAGGGGATTCGACGATTCGTACCGGAAATCTCCTCGGCTGACCCCGTGGTCGAACCGTCCCGGCTGCCCAGTAGGATCGGCCCCTGCGCAAGGCGTACGGGGGCCCGGCTGGTGCAGGAACCCTCTGATGTGCGTCTGCGGTCGGCGGAGCGGGGGCGGCGTCATCGCACGGGGCGCCCTCACCCGTACGTAATCGGTGTGCGTGAGGGTTGGTGCCAGTGAGCGAGCGAAGCGAACGGGCCGTCAAGGGGTCCGGGTTCCGCGCAGCGGCCGCCGGGCGGAGCGGGGCGGTCGCATGAGTGTGGTGACGGTGAAGCGTCCGCCGCGGGCGTACCCGCCCCCGGTGCCGGACGAGCCGGTGGAGCTGGTCGCCCCTCCGGAGCTGCCGCGTTCCGGCGGTGAGGACTGGATGATGTCCTTGCTGCCGCTGCTCGGCATGGGCGGTTCGGCGGCGTTCTTCTTCTCCCCCGGCGCCCAGGGCCCGATGAAGATCATGGGTGTCCTGATGGTGGCGTCGACCGCGGGCATGGCGGTCGCGCAGATCGTCAAGGCGCGGCGCGGCGGCAACGCCGGTACCGCGGACGAGCGCCGCGACTACCTCAAGTACCTGCAGCAGATGCGCCGCCAGGTCCGCCGCACGGCCGAGCGGCAGCGCGGTGCGCTGCTGTTCACGCACCCCGAGCCGGACCAGCTGTGGTCGATCGTCGCCGAGGGGCGGCGGCTGTGGGAGCGCCGGCCCACCGATCCGGACTTCGCGCAGGTGCGCCTCGGCACCGGTCCGCAGCAGCTGTCGAGCCCGATCGTGGCGCCGCAGACCGCTCCGCTGGACGAGCTGGAGCCGCTGGCCGCCGAGGCGATGGGCACCTTCATCAAGTCGCACGGCACGCTGCAGGACCTGCCGCTGGCGGTCTCGCTGCGCGCCTTCTACCACATCACGGTCTGCGGCGACCCGGACACCGTGTACGGCAACGTGCGGGCGATGGTCGCCCAGTTGACGACGCTGCACTCGCCGGACGACCTGATGGTCGCCGTGGCGGCCGCGCCGGGCGCGGTCGACGAGTGGGAGTGGGCGAAGTGGCTGCCGCACACCCAGCACCGCAAGGAGAACGACGGCGCCGGTTCGCGCCGTCTGATCGCGACCGGCCTCGGTGAGCTGGAGGAGCTGCTCGCCAAGGAGCTGGACGGCCGCAAGGGCTTCTCCCGGGACAACGTGCCGAGCGCCGACAAGCCGCACCTGATCGTGGTCATGGACGGCGCCGCGGTGCCGCACGACTCGGTCCTGGCCGGCCCGGAGGGCGTCGAGGGCGTCACCGTGATCGAGGTCGTCCCCGGCGACCTGGACGAGCCGAGCGGCCACCTGGTCATCACGGTGGGCAAGGACGGCCTGCTGCTGGAGTCGGCCTCCGGTGCCTCGTACTCCGGCCGGCCGGACACCCTGTCGGCGTGGCAGTCGGAGGCGCTGGCCCGTCAGCTGGCGCCGTTCCGGGTGTCCGCGGGCGGCGACGACGGCGACCCGTCGCTGGTGTCGATGGACTTCACCGAGATGATGAACACCGGCGACCCGGGTTCCTTCGACCCGGCCCGGCACTGGCGGCCGCGTCCGATGGCGGAGAAGCTCAAGGTGCCGCTGGGCGTCGGCCAGAACGGCGAGTACGTCTGGCTGGACATCAAGGAGGCCTCGCTCCAGGGCATGGGCCCGCACGGCATGTGCGTCGGCGCGACCGGTTCCGGCAAGTCCGAGGTGCTGCGCACCATCGTGCTGGCGCTGGCGGTGACGCACTCCTCCGAGGTGCTGAACCTGGTCCTCGCGGACTTCAAGGGTGGTGCCACCTTCGCCGGCATGGCGGAGATGCCGCACACCGCGGCCGTGATCACCAACCTGGAGGGCGAGGCGACCCTCATCGACCGCATGCGCGACGCGATCGAGGGCGAGATGAACCGCCGTCAGGAGCTGCTGCGCGCGGCGGGCAACTACGCCAACATCAACGAGTACGAGCGGGCCCGCGCGGCGGGTGCGGCGCTGGACCCGCTGCCCTCGCTGCTGATGATCATCGACGAGTTCTCCGAGCTGCTCACCGCGAAGCCGGACTTCATCGACCTGTTCATCCAGATCGGCCGCATCGGCCGTTCGCTGGGCATGCACATGCTGCTGGCCTCGCAGCGACTGGAGGAGGGCAAGCTCCGCGGTCTGGACACCTTCCTCTCCTACCGGCTGGGTCTGCGCACCTTCTCGGCCGCCGAGTCGCGGGCCGCGATCGGCGTGCCGGACGCCTACCACCTGCCGCCGATCCCCGGCGTCGGCTACCTGAAGTTCGGCTCCGACGTGATGGAGCGCTTCCGGGCCGCGTACGTCTCCGGCCCGTACCGGCCGCCGGGCCAGCAGCGGACCAGCGGCGGCCAGGTGATCACCGCGCAGCCGGTGCTGTTCACCGCCGCCGAGGTGCCGGTCGTGGAGCCGGTGGTCGAGGAGGTGGTCGAGGAGGTCGAGGAGATCGACGACTCGCTGCTCGACACCATGCTGGACGTCTTCGTGCAGCGCATGATCAGCCAGGGCCCGCCAGCCCACCAGGTGTGGCTGCCTCCGCTGGAGGAGGCGCCGAGCATCGACGGCCTGGTGCCGCCGCTGCAGGTCACCGCGGAGCGCGGCCTGACCTCGCCGGAGTTCGGTGCGCTCGGCCGCCTGGTGGTGCCGGTCGGCATCGTCGACAAGCCGCGCGACCAGCGCCGCGACGTGATGTACCAGGACTATTCGGGCGCGGCCGGCCACGGTCTGATCGTGGGCGGTCCGCAGTCCGGCAAGTCCAACATGGTGCGCACCCTGGTCTCCGGGTTCGCGGTCACGCACACCCCCGTCGAGGTGCAGTTCTACCTGCTGGACTTCGGCGGTGGCGCGTTCGGTGCGCTGGCCGGTCTGCCGCACGTCGGCGGGGTGGCCGGACGCCTGGACGTCGAGAAGGTGCGCCGCCTGGTCAGCGAGGTGCACGGGGTCCTGAACCGCCGCGAGGAGCTGTTCCGCTCCGCCGGCATCGACACCGTCACCACCTACCGCTCGCGCCGCGCGGCCGGCCAGCTGCCGGACGAGCAGTTCGGCGACGTCTTCCTGATCATCGACGGCTGGCTGACCTTCAAGCAGGAGTACGAGGTCCTCGAGCCGGTCATCAACGACATCGCGCAGCGCGGTCTGACCTACGGCGTACACGTGATCGTCACCGCGGCGCGGTACGCGGAGGTGCGGCCGGCCCTCAAGGACCTGCTGCAGAACCGCACCGAGCTGCGCCTCGGCGACTCGATGGAGTCGGAGATCGACCGCAAGGTCGCGGTCAACGTCCCGGCGGGCTCGCCCGGCCGCGGCCTGACCGCGGCGAAGCTGCACTTCCTGTCCGGCCTGCCGCGCCTGGACGGCTCGTCGACGACCGAGGACCTGGCGGACGGCGTGGCCGACCTGGTGGCGCAGATCGACGCCGCCTGGACGGGCCCGCGCGCCCCGCAGGTCCGCATGCTGCCGGCCGTCCTGGACGGCAACGCGCTGCCCAAGGGCTTCGAGCACCCCGAGCTGGGTGTGGCCTTCGGTGTGGACGAGGTCGAGCTCGCACCGGTCTTCGTCAACTTCGAGACCGACCCGCTGTTCATCGTCTTCGGCGAGAGCGAGTCCGGTAAGTCGGCGCTGCTGCGGATGCTCGTCAAGCAGATCACCGAGCGGTACACCCCGGACCAGGCGGGCATCGTGGTCGGCGACTTCCGCCGTTCGCTGCTCGGCGTGGTGCCGCAGGAGTACCTGGTGGAGTACGCGGCGGCGGCGCCCGCGATGTCGGCGGCCGTGGAGATGCTCCGCGGCGCCTGCTCGCGCCGTCTGCCCGGCCCGGACGTCACGCCGGAGCAGCTGCGCAACCGCAGCTGGTACAGCGGCAAGGACATGTTCGTGATCGTGGACGACTACGAGCTGGTCGCCACCTCCTCGGGCAACCCGATGGCGCCGCTGGCCGAGTTCCTGCCGTTCGCCCGCGACATCGGCCTGCGCGTGATCATCGCGCGCAGCGCCGGCGGTGCCGGCCGCTCGCTGTTCGAGCCGGTCATGCAGCGCATGCGCGAGCTGGGCGGCCAGG
The DNA here is from genome assembly GCF_039528095.1 of Kitasatospora arboriphila. Lineage (NCBI taxonomy): Bacteria > Bacillati > Actinomycetota > Actinomycetes > Kitasatosporales > Streptomycetaceae > Kitasatospora > Kitasatospora arboriphila. Next base: position 14,024 of record NZ_BAAALD010000094.1, on the reverse strand, counting down.
GCGTGCTGCTCTCGGGCGACAAGAACGAGGGCGCGCTGCTCGGTACGGTCAAGCCGCAGCCGCTGCCGCCGGGCCGCGGTGTGTTCGTCTCCCGGCGGATCGCCGCCGGCCAGACCCTGCAGACGGGCTGGCTGCCGACCCCGTAGCGGTGACGTCGCGTGACCGGAAGGGCCGGACTCCTCGGAGTCCGGCCCTTCCGGCATTCCAGGCCGTGGACGGTGCCAGAACGTTACCTACTTTTTTGCCGCGCCCTGCTGCGGTTCCCGCACCGTCCGGGGCGGCCGCCGGGACCCGGAGAGGCCACCTTCATTCATATGAATGAATCACGACCTAAGGCTTTGATTCATAGATCAACACCGACGGTTCATCTTTGATTCAATCTTCATCCATCGGAGTTGACAGAATCGGACAAAGGTGAGCTTTGCCACAGGCGGCCACCGGATCGCATGTTTATGCAGCGGACGGCAACGGATTCCGAAGCTGATCGCGCGTTGACGAAGGCAAAACGGAGCGGTTCCATGGCGTCTCGGGAGCGACCGAAACACCACGTCAGCGAACGCCCGTCGGAGGCGATAGCGCTCCCACCCCCAGAACCCCCGCACGTCGATCGGATGCCCCATGACCGACACGCTTCGCCCGCCACTCGCCGTAGTCGAGACTCCGACGGACGGCGGTCCCAAGAAGCTCACCCGTTCGATCGGTGTCGTGGGTGGAACCCTGCTCACGCTCTCCTGCGTGACGCCGGCGTCCTCGCTGTTCGTCATCGTGCCCGAGCTGTTCTCCTCGCTCGGCACCTTCACCGCCATGTCGATCGCCATCGGCGCGCTGATCTGCATCGCGGTGGCCTTCTGCTACTCCGAGCTCGGCACCCTCGTCCCCAGCGCCGGCGGCGAGTACGCCATGGTCGGCACCCTGGCCGGGCGCTTCGCGGGCTGGCTGGTGTTCATCCAGTCGCTGATCGTCGTGATGATCGTGCCCTCGCTCATCGCCATCGGCACCGCCGACTACCTGGCCCCCATCGTCCACGTGGACGCCCGCTGGGCCGGCGCGGCCGTGATGATCGCCGCCACCGTCGCCGGCCTGCTGGACCTGCGCGCCAACGCCTGGATCACCGGCATCTTCCTCGTCCTCGAGGTCATCGCCGCCGGCGTGGTCGCCTTCCTCGGCTTCGGCCACGCCGAGCGCGGCGCCGGCAGCCTCTTCCACGGCTCGGTCGTCACGGACGGCGCCACCGGGGCCGTCGGCCTCGGCGCGATCGTCGCCGCGATGGGCACCGCGCTCTTCGTCACCCAGGGCTTCTCCACCGCCATCTACCTCTCCGAGGAGCTGGAGAACCCGCGCCGCAACGTCGCCCGCACCGTGCTGTGGACGCTGGCCCTGTCGGTCGTCATCATCATCGTCCCGGTGGTCGCGATCACCCTGGGCGCCCCGGACCTCGCCGCCCTGAGCGCCGGCAACATCTCCGACCTGGTCACCGGCTGGAGCAACTCCGCGGTCGGCACCTTCATCAGCCTCTGCGTCGCCCTGGCGATCATCAACGCCGGCATCGTCATGGTCATCCAGAACTCCCGGGTGCTGTTCGCCTCCGGCCGCGACAAGGCCTGGCCCGAGCCGGTCAACCGCGCCTTCGGCACCCTCAACCGGTTCAGCGCCCCCTGGGTCTCCACCCTGGCCGTCGGCGTCCCCGGCGCGGTGCTCTGCTTCGTCCCGCAGGAGCAGCTGACCAACATCACCGGCGTCGCCGTCACCGCCCTGTACCTGCTGGTGGCCGTGGCCGCGCTGTTCTCCCGCCGGGCCCACCACAAGCACGCACCGGCCTGGCGCCAGCCGCTCTGGCCCGTCCTGCCGGTCCTGCTGACCGTCGGCCTGGTCTACCTGCTGACCCAGCTCGACGTCACCGCCCTCAAGTGGACCGGCGGCATCACCGTCGTCGCCAGCCTCTACTGGCTGTTCTACCTGCGGCCCCGGCAGGCCGACCGCTGGGTGATCACCCTGCCCGAGGACGAGCAGGTCTGACCCGGCCCCGCGCACGACGGAAGCGGCCCGACCCCCTCAGCAGGGGGCCGGGCCGCTTCCGTCCGTCCGGTGGCGCTCAGCCCTCGTGGCGGCGCCGGCGGTCGCGCAGCACGACCGAGCCGCCAGCCAGCGCGGCGACCGCGAGCACGCCGCCGCCGAGCACGAAGGTGCCGGTGCGGCGGTCCCGGTCCGCCTGGGTCTCGGCGAGGCCGAGCGGCTGGGCCACGACCGGCGCCCGGTCGATGGCGAGCTTCGGGTCCTCGTGCGGCTCGGCGGCCTGCTCGTCGCCGCTCTGCACGGCCTTGACCGGGTCGACGACGCCCCAGCCGATGAACTTGTTCGCGCCGCGCTGGGTGCGCTGGGCGGTCTGCTCGATCCGGGCCCGGACCTGCGCCGGGGTCCAGTCGGGGTAGGCGCCCTTCAGCAGGGCCGCCACGCCGGCCACGTACGGGGAGGAGAAGCTGGTGCCGTTGTCGACGCACTGGCCGCCGGCCGGCACCGTCGACAGCATGTCGACGCCCGGGGCGGCGATGTCGACGAACTGGCCGTACTCGGAGAACGGCGCGCGCTCGTTGTTGCGGTCCGAGGCCCCCACGGCCAGCACCGTCTCGAACGCCGCCGGGAAGGTGTCGCCCTCGCGGCCGTCGTTGCCGGACGAGGCGACCACCACCACGCCCTTGCGGTCGGCGTCCTCCACGGCCGCCTTCAGCTGGTCCTTCAGCGCGAAGTCGTTGGAGTCGCCCTCCGCCCGGACGTCCTGCGAGATGTTGATGACGTCGGCGCCCTTCGCCACGGCCAGGTTGATCGCGGTGATCAGGCTCTGCACGGAGCCGCTGCCCTGGTCGTCGTTCTGCTTGATCGAGAGGATCGCGGCGCCCGGTGCGAGGCCGACGAAGCCCGTCCCGGTGATCGGCTTGGCGGCGATGATGCCGGCCACCTTGGTGCCGTGGCCGACGGTGTCGTTCTTGCCGTCGTCCTTCTCGCCCTGCTGCTTGGGGGGCAGCAGCGAGGTGCCGTCCTCCACCTTGTCGGCGAGCTGCGGGTTGCGGTCGTTCACGCCGGTGTCGATCACCGCGACCTTGACCGGCTCGCCCTTCTTGCCGCCGGGCCCGTCCTTGGCGAACCTGCCCGTCCGGCCGTTCTTCCAGAGCTCGTTCAGCAGCACCCGCTGGAGCGCCCACGGGGTGCCCTGGACGTTCTCGGACGGGAACTTGCACTCGCCGGCCGCGGCTATGCCGATCGGAGACCAGCGCGGCGCGCTGTCCGAGCCCGACGGCGCGGGCGTCGGCGTGGCCGCGTACGCCGGACCCGCGACGAGCGAGCCGACCACCCCCAGCACCACGGACGCGGCGGCCGCCCTGCGGAACGTACCCAACGACACCTGTCTTCCCCTCATGATCCCGATGCCGTGCGCGTCAGTACGCGCGAGGGGCGGGCGCCCGGTCGGACGCCCGCCCACACTGTCGCCGTGTCGCACGGCGGCCGGGCCTCAGCCCCAGACGGCCGTGTTCTTGGACTCGGTCGACTGGTAGCTCTGCGCGGCGTTGTCCAGCGAGGTGGCGATCTGGCCCAGGACCTGCTGCAGGTCGGCGGCCTTGGCGTCCCACTCCTGCTGGCGGGCCTGGTAGCCCTCCTGCGCCGCACCCTCCCAGGTGGAGGCGATGCGCTGCACGCCGGCCTTCAGCTCGTCGAGCTGCGACTGGATGCGCTGCGCGGTCTGGCGGATCTCCGACGACGCGTTCTGGATCGTCGAGAAATTGACGAGAATGTGGTCACCCATGATGTCTCCTAGTCGATGGAATCTGCGCGGACCGGCGAACCGGCCGCACTACGGCCGAGGTCCTGCGGACCCGAGAACTCAGTGACCGAGCCCGGACATCGAGGACTGCTGCTCCTGCTCCGTCTGCGCGTAGAGCTTGGTGGTCGTCTCGATCGCCTGCTTGATCTCGTCGAGCACCTTGTTGAGCGCGGTCGCGTCCTCGTTGAACCGGGTCTGCATCTGCTGGTAGGCCTGGGCCGCCTGGCCCTGCCAGCCAGCCTTGATCGAGTCGACCAGCGCGTTGAGCCGCTGAATCTCGCCCTGGACCTGCGCGTTCACCTCACCGATGCGGTTGGCGAAGGCATTCATTTCCTCAGCGGTCGTCTTGAACTGACCAGCCATGATCCACCGTCCCCCATGAGACAGACAATTACTTCGGATGGTCCTGATACGGCCCACCCGGTGACACCACGTTGCGGTGTCCCCAGCACTTTAGCCGCCGTTTGCAAGCCGCCCAACACCGGAGTACCGGTAGTTACCAGACCATGACACGGCCTACCGCACACCTGCACTGACGATACGTCACGCGGTCTGCGCGGTCTCCGCCGCCTTGGAGCTGAGTGCGCCGCCGGCCGGCACCAGGATCGACCACTGCAGCGGAACCCGGCTCGGCGCAACGGACTTGTAGCCGAGGCGGGCCTGCGAACCGTTCTCCTCGTCCTTGCCCTGCGCCTGCTGCTGCCCCGCGCTCGGGGCGGGCGAAGGACCGGTGCCGCCGTCGTTGTTGGCCTGCAGCGAGTACCGCAGACCGGTCTCGGTGATCAGGAAGGTGGTGCCGGAGGTGTCCTGGGTCTCCGGACCGGCCTGGCCGTCCACCGCGCGGTACAACAGGCCGTGGCCGGGCGTCACATGGGCGCTCGCGGAACCCAGCGGCACCTTGGCCGGGTAATCGGTGTGCGCCCACACGGTGCGCTTGGGCACGCCGTTGTCGTAGCCCGCGAAGGTGCTGCAGACCACCGAACGGGTGCCCTTGTCACCGGTGTTGAGCGGCGGCAGCGGCTTGGCGTCCGGCAGGTTCGTCTTGTCCAGGATCCTCGGGCTGACCTTCCCGGCCAGGTCCGCGTTGTCCCGCGGGGACATCTCGGCGACCTTCGGGGTGGCACCGTCGTAGACGGGGTCCAGCGCCGGGTCGTTGCGCATCAGCTCGGCCTGGAACGGCGTCACCTGGTAGAGGCTGTCCTTGCCGACCGAGTAGTAGGTGTTCTGGAAGACCAGCAGCCGGCCGACGTAGGCGTCCTCGGTGTTGGTGATCTTGACGTTGGACTTCGTCTTCGCCTGGGTCAGGTCGGGGTTCTTCGGGAACTCCACGACCTCACCGGTCTCCAGTGTGTCCAGCCAGGCCTTGGTCACCTGCTGCGGCACGACGTCGACGCCGAACAGGCCGGACTCCAGGGCCTTCCGGTCGCGGACCGAGAGGTTCAGCTTGCCCACGGCGTGCTTCACGCCGTTCATGTCGACCAGGAACTTGCTGGGGACGTCGTCCTTCGTCACCGGCGGCGCCTGGACGAACAGGCCCTGGCCCTCCTGCAGCACCTTCGCGGGGTCGGAGAGGGTCTTCGCCTCGTCGCCGGCCGCGATGAACACGGCCTGGTTGATGCCCGCCTGGGTCTTGTCGACACCGGGCCGGTCGCAGACCGACCAGAGCTTCGCCTCACCGGCGTCGGCGGCCGACGGAAGCTTGTCCGGCGCGTACGGGATGCCGATGGTGGCGCCGTGGTTCTTGTAGTTGTCCAGCACCTTGTCGGCGACCTGGACGACCTTGGAGCCGGCCGGCAGCAGCAGCTTCGCCGACGACATGTTGAGGACCTGGTGCAGCACCTTCTCGTGCGTCTGCGGGTCCTCCAGCACCACGTACCGGGTGGTGGACTCCTTGCCCTGGATGATGTTCTTGCCGTCGTCCCAGTTCAGCGGGGCACTGGGCTTGATGACGCCCCACATGCCGAAGCCGGCCACAGCGACCGCAGCGACGACGAAGCTCGGCAGCACGGCGCGCACCGGACGCGGCGCGTCCTCGTCGTTGCCGCCGCCCCCGGGCTGCAGGAACGCCCCCACCGTCCGCCGCCGCGCGAAGTTGTACGCGTTCAGCTCGTCCCTGCGTGATGCCATGCTCCCCGTCTCCCCTGTGTGTCCGCGCCCGTACTGCCGTCAACGCGCGCTCGCCGTGCGTGAGTCTGCCACCCGGCGGGCACCGAGTGCGCCGAACCCTCTACGATGCCGCAGCAGACGGTGAGTACCGTAACGGGTACGGTTCACCGCCCGGCCAGCCGGGCCGTGACATCTGATCAGAGAGGGTCCATCGGGGGATGCCAAGCCAGACCGCTCCAGCTCGACGCAGCGCCTCGCACGGCCGCCGGCAGGACGGCCGGGGTGCCGATCCCGGCGGTCGTCGGGCCCGGTCCGCGGCCCCCGCGACCGCCCCGGTGCCGCTGCGCGTCCACCCCCGGCCCGGGCTGCTCGGCAGCCGGCTGCGGCTCCAGCAGCTGGTGCTGCTGGAGGTCGCCGCGGCCCTGGTCGCGGTCGGATGGACGATCGCCCCGGCGATGGCCGGCGCCTTCGCCGTCCCCGCCGTCCTGCTCGTCGTGGTGGCCCTGCTGCCGCTCGGCGGCCGCAGCCTGCCGGAGGCGATGCGCGTCCGCTCGGCGATGAAGGCCCGCCGCAAGGAGGCGCAGTACAACGTGCCGCCACCGGGCACCGACCCGGCGCTGGCCCCCGCGCTGGAGGTCGAGCCGGCCCTGCGTACCTGCACCCACGTCACCGAGACCGACCTCGGCGACGGCCGTCCGATCCGCCGGGAGACCGGCATGGTCGGCGACGGCACCTTCTACACCTCGGTGCTGCTGGTGCAGGCGAAGGACCAGCCGCTGCGCCCCGCCCGCACCGCGCTGCCGCTGCCGCTCGACATCGTCTGCTCGGCCCTGCAGGTCGACGACATCGCCCTGGAGTCCGTCCAGCTGGTGCAGCACACCCAGCCCGCGCCGGCCCCGCACCTGCCGGACCAGTCGCTGGCCGCCCGCGCCTACCAGCAGCTGCAGGACGGCCCGGCCACCCCGGCGCTCCGGCTCACCTGGGTCGCGCTCAAGCTGAACCCGGAGACCTCGTCCACCGCGGTGCTCGCCCGCGGCGGCGGCGAGGAGGGCGCCCGCAAGACCCTCCAGCGGGTCACCGACCAGCTGGCCGGCCGGCTGAACGCGGCCGGGTTCACCGCCACCGTGCTGGACGAGCGCGAGCTGATCGCCGCGCTGGCCATCTCGATCTGCGCCAACCCGGTGGCCGTGGCCGGCCGCCAGGGCAGCGGCGGCGGCGGTGCGGCCGCCCGCCGCACCCAGGAGAGCAGCAAGTTCTGGCGGATCGACGACCGCTGGCACAGCACCTTCTGGATCTCCAAGTGGCCGCAGCTCAGCCGTCCGGGCGGCGCGCCGGGCCGGATCTCCGCGCCCGACCTGGTCAACCTGGTCACCGGTACGCCCGCGCTGGCCAGCACCTTCAGCCTGACCGCCAGCCGGGGCACCGGCGGCTCGGTCGCGCTCAGCGGCCACGTCCGGGTGACCGGCCGCAGCGAGAGCGAGGTCGCCCAGGTGGGCCGCCTGGTGGAGTCGCGGGCGCAGAGCGCCGGCGTCGGCCTGAACCGCCTCGACCAGGAGCAGGCACCGGGCCTGCTCGCCACGCTTCCCCTGGGAGGGACGTCCTGATGGCCTATCAGTCCTACCCCACCCAGGCGCCGCAGCCTGCCGCCGAGCCCGCCCGCCCGGCCCGGATCCGTCCCGGCTTCGGCCTGCGCGGCCCGCGCCGCGAGAAGCACGTGCTCACCACCGAGGACCTCGCCGCGCTGTCCTTCCCGGTCGGCGACGACGGCGTGGTGATCGGTGTCGACCCGCACCAGCAGCCCGCCGTGATCGGCCTGTTCCGCCCGCACGCCTACGACGTGGTGCTGGTGGGCGGTGTGTGGACGGCGCAGGTCATCGCGCTGCGCGCGGCCGCGACCGGCGCCCGGGTGGCCGTGGAGACCGGCCGTCCGCAGACCTGGGCGCCGATGGCGCAGGCCGCCGGCGGCGGCCAGCCCTGCGTGACGGTCCACCAGGTCGGCCGGCTCGGCCCGCAGGGCGCCTCGGTCGCCTCGCCGGTGCTGGTCGTCCGTGACCTCGGCGCCCGCCCGGCGCGCAGCCGGCTGTCGGCGGCGCCCTGGCAGACCACGCTGACCCTGCTGCCGTACCTCGGCCCGAACGCGAGCCGGGTGCTCAACGCGGCCGACCTGGTCGGTGTGCAGCGCATCTCGCCGCAGGAGGCGGAGGTCGTCGCGCGGGTGCTCTCGCTGGGCGACCAGGAGGTCGCCTCGCTGCCCACCCTCGGCGACAACATCACCCTGTGGGCGACCCGGATGCGCCAGCAGTACGTGATGACCAATCCGGGCGAGGCCGAGGCCCAGGTGCTGGGCGGCCCCCGCCGGATGGACTGACAGCACCTCACGGCACGGACGACGGTCCGTGCCCGCCGCGGCCGGCACGGACACCCGTGCCGGCCGCCACCGTTTCGAGCGGTCACGGCCGGGGACGGGAGGCAGGAGGGCGCACGTCGGGCGTTCACCCTTTGGACGGTTCCCGGTGCGACGATCCACCGTGCCCGCCGCGGTCCGGCAGCCGGTACCGCCTTCAGGTGACCGCGGATCACGTCCTAGTCTTGTTGCCCGACCCACCGCGAACAGCGGCGACGAAAACGAGGGAGCCCCAGTGAGCAGCGATCGGGACGGCGTCTACGTCGGCGACAACGCGGCGGAGGACGACGACGACTGGTCGGACGAGCCCGACTACGCTCCCCCGTCCTGGTACACGCAGAGCGCCGCGCCGGAGCAGCCCGCACCGGCTCCCGCGCCGTCCCCACCGCCGTCCGCGCAGCCCCCGGTGGTGCAGCCACCGGTCGCCGTCCAGCCTCCGGTGGCGCAGCCGCCCGCACCGGTGCCCGCTCCCGCGCCGGCCGCGGAGTCGGCTCCGGCGCCGGTGCCCGCTCCCGTGCCCGCCCCGGTGCCGGTGGCCGAGCAGCCGCCGGTCGTGCCGGCGCAGCCCGACGCGCCCGAGGCGGCCCGGCAGCCGGTCGCCGAGCAGCCGCCCGCCCCGGTGCCCGCTCCCGTCCCGGCCGCGGAGCCCGTGCCCGTGCCCGTGGCGGAGCCCGTGGTCGAGCCCGTGGTGGAGGTGCAGTCCGCCGCGGTGCCGCCGGCCGAGCCGGTGCCCGCGCCGGCCCCCGCTCCCGTTCCTGCTCCTGCTCCTGCTCCTGCTCCCGAGCAGCAGGCCGCGCAGCCGTGGCCGCCCGCGCCGCAGCAGACCCAGCCTCAGCAGCCCCAGCAGCCCGGTCCGTACGCCCCGCAGCAGCAGCCGGTGCCGCCGGGCCCGCAGCCGTACCAGCAGACGGGTGCGCCGCAGCCGGGGCCCTGGCAGCAGCAGCCGCAGCCGGGTGTCCCCCCGACGGTTCCCGGACCCGGTCCCGCTCCGGCGCCCGGCCCCGCCCCGGTGCCCGGTCCGCCGGTCGACCCGCGGACGGGCGGCTGGCCGCAGCCGCCGGCGTACCAGCAGCCGTACCCGCAACAGGGCGGCGTCCCGCAGGCCCCGGCCGCCTTCCAGCAGGCCGGTCCGCAGCAGGCGCAGGCGCACGGCGCGGCGCTGGGCTACACCGCCGCGGTCGAGCTGTCCTCGGACCGGCTGCTGCGGGGGCAGCCGAAGGCCCAGCGCCAGCAGCCGCGGTTCCAGTTCGGCGGCAAGGCGGCGCAGGCCGACCGGGCGCGCAAGCTGGAGATCATCCGGACTCCGGTGCTGAGCTGCTACCGGATCGCGGTGATCAGCCTCAAGGGCGGCGTCGGCAAGACCACGACGACGACCTCGCTGGGCGCGACGCTGGCGAGCGAGCGCCAGGACAAGGTCATCGCGATCGACGCCAACCCGGACGCCGGCACGCTCGGCCGCCGGGTGAAGCGCCAGACCGGCGCGACCATCCGCGACCTGGTGACGGCCATCCCGCACCTGCGCAGCTACATGGACATCCGCCAGTTCACCTCGCAGGACCTGCACTCGGGCCTGGAGATCCTGGCGAACGACGTCGACCCGGCGGTCTCCACCACCTTCGACGACTCGGACTACCGCCAGGTCATCCAGACGCTCGGCCAGCACTACCCGATCATCCTGACCGACTCCGGCACCGGTCTGCTCTACAGCGCGATGCGCGGTGTGCTGGACCTCGCGGACCAGCTGATCATCGTCTCGACGCCCAGCGTGGACGGTGCCTCCAGTGCCTCGACCACGCTGGACTGGCTGTCCGCGCACGGTTACGCGGACCTGGTGCAGCGCAGCATCACGGTGGTCTCCGGGGTCCGCGAGACCAGCAAGATGATCAAGGTCGAGGACATCGTGGCGCACTTCCAGACCCGCTGCCGCGGCGTCGTGGTGGTGCCGTTCGACGAGAGCCTGGCGGCCGGCGCCGAGGTCAACCTCGCCATGATGAAGCCCAAGGTCCGCGACGCGTACTTCGAGCTGGCCACCCTGGTCGGCGAGGACATCGCCCGCACCCAGCAGGCCCAGCAGGCCGCCTGGGCGCAGCAGCAGGGCTACGGGCAGCAGCAGCCGCAGCCGTACCAGCAGCAGGGCTACCCGCAGCAGCAGCCGCAGCAGCCGGGCTACGGCTACCCGGGGCAGCCCGCGCCGGGTACGCCGTGGACCCCGCAGCCGGGCCAGGCACCGCCGCCCGGCTGGGGCCAGCAGCCGCCGCAGGCCCAGCCCGGCGCGCAGCCGCTGCCGCAGGAGTGGCAGCAGCCGCAGCAGCCGGGGTACGGCTACCCGCCGCCGCAGGACGGCCAGCAGCCCCCGCCGCCCGGGTACGGCTACCCGCCGCCGCAGCACTGAGCCCGGCGGCACACAGCACGCAAGCAGGCCCCCGACAGCACCTGTCGGGGGCCTGCGGCGTGCTCGGGCGCGTCAGCCGGCGGTGTCGGTCAGCACGCGGGCCTGCTTGACGTCGTCGGCCATCCGCTCCAGCAGGTCCTCGATCGAGTCGAACTTCTCCATGCCGCGCAGGTAGGCGAGGAAGTCGACGGCCACGTGCAGGCCGTACAGGTCGAGGCCGACCCGGTCGATGGCGTAGGCCTCGACGGTGCGGGCGGTGCCGTCGAAGGTGGGGTTGGTGCCCACCGAGATGGCGGCCGGCATGCGCTCGCCGTCGGCGGTGAGCCAGCCCGCGTAGACGCCGTCGGCGGGGACGGCGCTGTGCGGCACGGTCTCCACGTTGGCGGTGGGGTAGCCGAGTTCGCGGCCGCGCTGGGCGCCGCGGACGACCACGCCCTCGACCCGGTGCGGGCGGCCGAGCACCTCGGCGACGCCGGCCATGTCCCCGGCGGCGACCAGTCGCCGGCACAGGCTGGAGGAGAACGCCTCGCCGTCGCCGGCGCTGCCGCTCACCTGCAGGTCGAGCACCTCGACCTCGAAGTCGTCGGTGCGGCCGAGCTCGGTGAGCAGCGCGACGTTGCCGGCGGCCCGGTGGCCGAAGCGGAAGTTCGGGCCCTCGACGACGGCCTTCGCGCGCAGCGCGTCCACCAGCACCGACCGGACGAAGAACTCCGGTGACTCCTGGGAGAATTCGAGGGTGAACGGCAGGACGAGCACGGCGTCGACGCCGAGCCCCTCGATCAGTTCGGCCCGGCGGGGCTGCGGGGCGAGCAGGGCCGGGTGGCTGCCCGGCCGGACGACCTCGCTGGGGTGCGGGTCGAAGGTGACGACGACGGACCTGGCGCCGAGCTCGCGGGCCCGCTCCACCACCCGCTCGATGATCAGCTGGTGGCCGCGGTGCACACCGTCGAACGATCCGATGGTGACGACGCTGCGCCCCCAGTCCCCGGGGATCTCCTCCAGGCCACGCCAGCGCTGCACCTGACCGCTCCTTGTTCCTCTGCCGCGCCTCGGGAGGCGCTCGAACACTCAACCCGAACCCCTATAGCGTGCCATGAGCCCGTCCCTGCTTCGGCACCGGAATGGCCTCGGCGCGGTCGGCGGCCCGTTCGGCCTCGGCCGCGGCGTACTGCGGGTCCCGGCCGGCGGCGGCGAGCTCGCGCAGCCGGGCGGTCAGCGGGCCGTCCGGGGGCGGCGGTGCGGTGTCCGGCCAGTCGGCGAGTAGCCGGGCGAAGGCGGCCGCCCGGCCGGCGGCCCGGACGAGGGCGGCGTCGGCCGCGGGCCACCGTCCGGCGATCCGGCGGACGAGGGCGCGGGCCCGCTCCGGATCGGTACGGGCGCAGCCGTCCGCGAACCGGTCGAGGACGGCGCCGAGCACCCCGGGGTCGCGTTCGGCGGCGAGCAGGGCGTCCAGCAGGCCGGCCCGGGCGGCGGCGTCGGGGCCGCCCTGCACGGCGAGCACCGGGGCGAAGACCTTGCGGACGGTCGCGGGGGCGGTGACCAGCTCGGCGACCAGCGGCCGGGCGTCGTGCCCGGCGGCCAGCAGGACCTCCAGGTGGGCGGCCAACTGCCCGGCGCGTTCGGGGTGTTCGCGCAGCTGACGGGCGGCGAGCAGGACGCCCTCGCGGACGGTCCGGGGGTCGGTGGCACCGGCGAGCAGGCGCAGCCCGTCGGCGACCGGCGCGGCGGGGGCGGCGAGCCTGCCCCGGACGGCGGCCAGCACGGCCCCGGGGTGGTCGTCCAGCGCGGGGGCGAGTGCGGCGGCGCCGAGGAAGGGGTCGTCGGCGGCGTAGGCGTCGAGGGCGCGCGGCAGGTGCGCGGCCCGGTCCTCGGGGTCGTGCAGCAGCAGGGCGAGGGCGGCGCCGTGCAGGGCGGGCTCGTCCTCGCGGCCGAGCAGGGTGAGCGCGGTGAACCGCAGCAGCCGCCGGCCGGCCGGGTTGGCGTGCGGGGCGGTGCGCAGCGCGTGCACGGCGGCGGCGATGTGCCGTTCGGGGCGCGGGTCGTGGCTCCACCGGTCGACGGCGCGGCAGAGTGCGGAGGGCTCGTCCTCGGCGAGCCGGGCGAGCAGGGCGTCGGCCCGCGGGTGGGCGGCACCGGCCAGGGTGTCCGTCAACTCGTCGACGGCCAGCCTGCGGTGGGCGTGCAGCAGGTCGTGGGCGAGGTCGGCGACGGTGGCGCCGGTGCCGTCGGCGAGCGGGCCGGTGTCGGCGAACCAGGCGCACAGCAGCGGTTGCACGGTGACCGGGTCGGCGGCGAGCAGCGCGGCGGCCGCGGCCCGGTACGGCCCGCCGGGCGGTTCGGTGCGGACGAGGCCGCGCAGCAGGTCGATCCGCTCGGCGGGGTCGAGCGGCAGGGCGGCCCACCAGGCGGGGGTGAAGGCGGGGTGGCCGGCGAGCCGGGCCAGCAGCGCCCGGTGGGCGCCGGGGCGGGGCAGCGCGGGCAGTACGGCGGCGAGCAGGCGGGCGGCCCACCAGGCGGCCTCGCTGCCGGGCGCGGCGGTGGCCAGGGTGTGCTGCAGCCGCTGCAGGTGCCCGGCCAGGGCGGCCTCCTCGCCGTTCTCGGCGCATCTGCGCAGTGCGGCGCCGTCCGGCCCGAGCCGGTGCCGCGGCACCCCGTGGCCGGTCGGGTCGCCGTGGCCGGCCGGGGCGGCCGGGGCGGCGGGGCCCGGGTCGAGCAGCAGGTCGAGGGCGAGGTCGAGGTCCAGGTGGCGGCCCTGCAGCCAGTCGGCGTGGTCCTCGCGGGCCAACCGGTGGCCGTCCCCGGCGGCGACGAACAGGCCCTCCGCGAGGACGGCCGGGCCCCAGCCGCCGGCGGCCGGGAAGAGGTGCTCGAACTCGGCGGCGGTCAGCCCGGCGTGGCCGGCGCCGAGCAGCAGCCTGGCGGGTTCGAGGTCGCGGGCGGCGCGGGCGGGGGGGGGGGGGGGCGGCCGGGGGGGGGGGGGGGGGGGGGGGGGGGGGGGGAGTGCNNNNAGGCGTCGGGCGAGGGCGGCGGCGGTGCGGCGCAGCCGGCCGGTGTCCTCGCCGCCGAGCGGCGGTGCGCCGCGGCGGTGGGCGCCGGGGCGGCGGTCCTCGGCGGCGCGGATCCGGCGGGCGGCCCGCAGGCAGACCAGGTCGAGGTGGGCGGCGTAGAGCTCGCCGCGGCCGGCCGGTGCGCCGTGCACGCCGGCGGCGCGCAGTTCGCCGGCGGTGCGCAGCGCCTCGGGGTGGCGGGCGTCGGCAGGTGCGAGGGCGGGCGCCTCGGCGCCGGTGCGGGCGTCGGCCACGGTCATG